>JBNLCA010000523.1:0-14910 GCA_050303575.1 Paracoccaceae bacterium | reverse complement strand
GCGCCGCCTCGAAGGCTGGCGCAAAATGCTCGTCCCGTATCGTGTCGAAGGGTGGCAACTCGTACTGTGTGGTCCAGTCGAAAAGAAGCGGGTTGTCCATGGCGGCATCCGTTTGACCAAGAGGTAGAAGCCGAGGCGCCGAAAGACCAGAGGCGGCGCGCCGGGTAGGCAAAACCGGACTTGCCCCCGGGACCTCTGTGCCTAAGGTTGACGCTTATTTTGATCACGTCATTGAGGTTTCCGATGCGACATTTGCTCATCGCGCTATTACTGCTTCTATCCTTTGCGCGCACCGCCGCGGCCCAGCCGGTCCCCTACCCGATCTGCGACGATCCCGGAGGTGCCGCCATTCCGGCTGGCTACTCCATCGCCGAACGGTCGATGCCCGTCGCCGGCGCGACGCGCTGGTACTGCGTCGTCACGCCCGCCGGCTATTCAGTCACCGGCCCGGACTACCCGATCGTTTTCATCTTCCACGGCGGCGGCGGCAATCCGCAGAAGATGATGGCGAACGGCAAGAACTTCCTGGAGGAGGGGCTGGCACGGGGCTATGTCCTCGTCTTCCCGGCCGGGCTGGGCGATCCCGATCGCTGCGATCCGACCGTGCCGTGCGAGTTCAACTATTGGGGCGACGACGCCAACATCGACTTTCTGAACGCGCTGATCGCCGAGGCGGCACGTTTCAACCTCGACGAGGACCGGATCTATCTTGCCGGCTTCTCCGGCGGCGCGCGGCTGATCTACCGCGCGATCGAGACCGACCGCTTCACCTTTCCCGTCGCCGCCATCGCGACTGCGGCGGGATCGCTCGGCGTGATGAAGGTCGACGATCCGGCGGCGGGCCTGCCGGTCACCAACGTCGCGGCGGGAACACCTACCGACGCGCTTCTCTTCCAGGGCGAGGCCGACACCCGCATGACCTTCGCCGGCGGCCTCAGCCAGAACGATACCGAAATCCAGCTGCCGTTCGCGGTGAAGGTGGACCTCTTCCGCATCCTGACCGGCACCACCGCCGACCCCGGTACGGCGCAGGCCTTTGGCACGATCACGGGCACGCTCTACAGTCTGGGCGCGGACGAGGTTCTGGCGCTCTCCGAGCCCGCGACCGCGCACACATGGCCCGGCACCCTCACCGCCCCGGCCTTCGACTTCTTCGACAGCCACTGACGGCCGCAGGCAGGGCGCTACGCCGGAGCGCCCTGCCTGCGCCGCAATCGCGACTCGAGCCGGCGCAAGACGAGCGAGAGCGTCACGGTCAGAGTCAGGTATAGGAGCGCCGCAACGTTGTAGGTTTCGAAATAGCGGAAGTTCCCGGCCGCGACGATCTTAGCCTGCTGGGCGATGTCGGTGACGCCGAGGATGGCGACAAGCGAGGAATCCTTGACCATCGCCACGAAGTCGTTGCCGAGCGGCGGCAGGATCGTCCGGAACGCCTGCGGCAGCGTGACCAGCCGGAATGTCTGCCAGCGTGACAGGCCCAGCGCCCCGGCGGCCTCGATCTGGCCCTTGCCGACCGACTGGAGCCCCGCGCGGAAGACCTCGGCGATGAACGCCGAATAGGCGATGGTCAGCGCCATGACCGCCCGCCACAGAAGCGAAAAATCGCGCGGACGAATCTCCGGAAGCCCGGTCTGGGCGGCCAGCCAGTTCCAGCCCGCGATGGCGGCCGGCGCGAAGACGAAGGCGGTGTAGAGAAGGAGCACGATGATCGGGATGCCGCGGACCACCTCGACATAGAACCGTGCCACCTGGCGCAGGACGATGTTCCGCGCCAGCAGCATGACGGCGAGGAGCAGCCCCAGCGCCGTGGCCGCCGAGAAGGCGACCACGGTGACGAGAAGCGTGATGCGGATACCGGCCGAAAGCCGCGCCAGCGCCTCGGCGTAGAGGTCGTTGGCAAGGACCTGCCAGTAGAGCCAGGCCGCGAGCAGGCCCAGCGCCACCAGCCAGTAGGGAAAGTCCTCGCCTTCGCCGTCGCGCGGCGTCACTGGCCGAGCGAATAGTCGAAGAACCACTTCTGGTTCAACGCGTCGAGCGTGCCGTCCGCCTTCATCGAGGCGATGGCTGCGTTCATCGGCGCGACGAGGTCGGACCCCTTGGGGAAGATGAAGCCGAACTCCTCGGTCCCGAGCGGCTCGCCCACGATCTTCAGCGCGCCGCCCGAGGCCGCCACATAGCCGTTCGCCGCGGTCGAATCCGAAAGGACCAGATCGACGTCGCCCGCTTTCAGCGCCTCGAGCCCGGCACCGAACGTCTCGAACTTGATGATGCGCGGGTTGGCCTCGTCGCCGTCGAGGACCTCGTAGACGCCGGTGTAGAACGGCGTCGTCCCGGGCTGCGCGGCCATCAGGAGGTCAGGATCGGCGGCGAAGCCGGCGGCGTCCGAGAACCGCTCCTCGTCGCCCCGGACCATCATCAGCATCTGCGAGACCATGTAGGGATCGGAGAAATCCACCGCCTCCTTGCGGTCGTCGCGAATGGTGATGCCGGTCATGCCAAGGTCGTACTGGCCCTCGGAAACGGCCGGGATCATCGCGTCCCAGCTGGTATTTTCATAGCTGACCGTGATGTTGATGCGCTTGGCGATCTCGGCCATCGCGTCATATTCCCAGCCGATGGCGCTGCCCGAGCCGTCAACGAACTGGAGCGGCGGATAGGCGTTCTCGGTCACCACGGTGACCTCGCGCCCGCCGAGGTCCGGCAGATCCTGGGCCTGGGCGGCACCGGCAAGAACGATCAAGGCGGCGGCTAGTCTGGACGTGAGCGTCATGGCGGCTCTCTCAGGTTGGGGATGTTTCCCGGACCCTAGAGCCGCCCGCGCGTCTCTGGCAAGAGACGGCCGGCCTCGGGGCACCGGCCATCCTCCGCCGCATCAGAACTTGCGCACGACGCCGACGCTGAAGAGCGTGTAGTTCAAGTCCACCTCGACGTTCGACCCCGGGCTGGCGCCGTCCATCGCGTGCGAGCCGAAATCCATGTAGGTCAGGTCCGCCCGCAGGTTCCAGTTGTTCGAAACGACCCGCTCGATGCCGACCCCGACGCTCCAGCCACCGACGGTACCGCTCACGGTGCAGGGCGTCCCGGCACAGGCCCCTGTATCGGCGGTGGCGTCGATGTCCGCCGCGACGATCCCGGCGGTGGCGAAGGCCAGAAGGCCGCTGCCGATCTCGGTCCCGATGCGCCCTCTGAGCGCGGCATAGGAGTTCAGTTGGTTCCTGCAGGCCTCAAACGGTGTCACGCAAGGCGTGTTCACGCCGATGCTGAAGCCCTCGGCGTCAGAAACGGCGAGTTCACCCTCGAACCCGTAGACCATCGCGCCGCGATCGAAGTTCATGCCGTAGGTGAGCGAGACGGCAAGTCCGGTGGCGGTCACATCGACGCCCTGTGGCGTACCGATCCAGCTGTGGTTCGAGTTCCCCTGGACGGCACCCAGACCGAAGGACAGGTAGCTCCCGCCCCAGTCCTGCGCTGCAGCGGCCCCCGCGAACAGGATCGCGGCGATCGTGGCGATGAATTTCATGGCGACTCCTCCCTGAAACTGGTCTCGACCGGCTTCCGACGGCCTTACAATTGGCGACAGCGTACCACGGACCATGCCACCGGAGCGATGGTCATTATGACCGGCGTCACGATCGCCCCGAGGGTTCACGTTTCTGCTTCAGGCGGCTTCGGTGCGCCCGCCCGGAAAGCCTTGACCAGCTTCTTGGGCGCCCGCATCTCCCACGCCGCCGTAAGCCGCGCCTTCAGCGTGGCGTCGTCGATCCGGTCCATCCGCACCAGCACGGCGGGCCAACCCCTGAAATGGTCGGTCTCGAAGTAGAGGTCCGGTGCGGCGGCGATCAGCAGTTCCTTGTCGCCCACCCAGCAATGGACCGCGAGCGCCCTTGGCTCGCGGCAGGGATTGGCAAGCGCCTTGCCGCCGGCTTTCAGCGCCTCGGTGTCATAGTATTTCTCGCGGGTGACGCCGGGAAGGTCGCCGATCAGCCGCTGCGCACGGTCGAGCAATGGCTACTCCTCAGGCGCCGCCGCAGACCGGGCAGCCGTCGCGGCGCTTCACCGTCACGGTGCGGACCTCGCCGAAAAGCGCGTCGTAGAGCATCATCCGCCCTTTCAGCACCTCGCCCGCCCCGGTGATCCACTTCACCGCCTCGACGGCCAGCATCGAACCGAGCACCCCCGGCAGCGGTCCGGCGACCCCGGCCTCGGCGCAGGTCGGCACCAGGCCCGGCGCCGGGTCCTCGGGAAAGACACAGGCATAGCACGGCCCGCCCGCGGCCGGGTGGTAGAGGCTGATCTGCCCCTCCCACTGGGTAATGGCCGCCGAAAGGTAGGGCTTGCCCAGCGCCACGCAGGCGGCGTTGGCGGCACGGCGAGTGGCAAGGCTGTCGGTGCCGTCGATCACCAGGTCGTAGTCGGCCAGGAGGTCGGGCGCGGTGTCCGCCGTCAGGTCGCGGTGATAGGGCCGGACCTCGACGAACGGGTTCAGCGCTTTCATCGCCATCTCGGCCGAGAAGACCTTGGGCATGCCGATCCGCCCGTCGGTATGGACGATCTGCCGTTGCAGGTTCGTCGCCTCGACCGCATCGCCGTCGATGACGCCGATCGTGCCCACCCCGGCGGCAGCGAGGTACATCAGCGCGGGCGAGCCAAGGCCGCCGGCGCCGATCACCAGCACCTTGGCGTCCTTCAGCCGCTTCTGCCCTGTGCCGCCGATCTCGCGCAGCATCAGGTGGCGGGCGTAGCGATTGAGCTCGGAACCGGAGAATACGCTGGTCTCCGGCTCTGCGACCGGTGCCGCGCGCGCCCTCAGGTGCCTGAGCCAGGCGACGTAGCCGGCGCCCAGCGCCACGACGACGGCAAGGATCAGCCATGGCCCGACCGAACCGCCCAGCGCCCCGCGCAGCCCGTTGCCTTCGGGCAGCACCAGGACAGAGAGGACCGATACGAGATAGAGCCCGGCCATCGCCACCGCGCGCGACCGCCGCGGAACAGCGAAGACAGCGCCCAGCCCCCAGATCGCGGCGGCGAGAAGGAGGACCCAGATCATGCCTTGCCCGTCGAGCCAAAACCTCCGGTGCCGCGCGCGCTCTCGCCCAGTGCCCCGGCAAGCTCGAACGCGGCCCGCACCACCGGGGCCACGATCAGCTGCGCGATCCGGTCTCCGTGCCGGACGGTGTAGGGTTCTGGTCCGAGATTGACGAGAAGCACGCCCAAGGGGCCGCGATAGTCGCTGTCGATCGTGCCCGGCGTGTTGGGCAGCGTGATCCCATGCTTCAGCGCAAGTCCCGAGCGCGGCCGGACCTGGATCTCGAAGCCCCCGGGAATCTCGACCCGCAGACCGGTCGGAACCACTTTCCGCTCCATCGGTTGCAACACGAAGCCGCGCGCCCGGCTGTCTTCCGGCAGGTTCGCGCGCACATCCGCACCCGCGGCGCCCGCCGTCTCGTAGGTTGGCAGCCCGACCTCGGGATCGGCCCAGTCCTCGCGCAGGACGCGGACGACCGGACCGCTCACCCCAGCGCCTCCGCGATCAGGCCGGCGAGCCGGTTCGCGACCTGGTCCTTCGACATGCGCGGCAAGCTTTCGGCACCCTCGGCACGGATCAGCGTCACCGCGTTCTCCGTACCGCCCATGATGCCGGTGTCGGGCGAGACATCGTTCGCCACGATCCAGTCGCAGCCCTTGCGCTCGCGCTTGGCCGTCGCGTGCGCCAAAACGTCGTCCGTCTCGGCGGCAAAGCCCACCACCAGCGCGGGCCGGCCCTTCTTCATCTTCGCGACGGTCGCCAGGATGTCGGGGTTCTCGGACATGGTGAATGCCGGAGGTTTCCCCGATCCGTCCTTCTTCATCTTCGAGCCCGAGGCGTTCTCGACGTGCCAATCCGCCACCGCCGCGGCGAACACTGCGGCGTCCGCCGGCAGCGCTGCCTCGACCGCGTCCAGCATCTGCCGCGCCGTCTCGACCTTCACCACCTTCACGCCGCCCGGCGGCGGAACCGAGGCCGGGCCGGTCACGAACGTGACCCGCGCACCCAGCCCCGCGAGCGCCTGGGCAAGCGCCGTTCCCTGCGCGCCGGAGGATCGGTTGGCGATGTAGCGTACCGGGTCGATCGGCTCGTGCGTCGGGCCCGAGGTCACCAGGATGTGCCGGCCCTTCAGCGGCCCGTCCGCCAGTGCCGCACCGACGGCATCGGCGATCTCGTTCGGCTCGGCCATGCGGCCCGGCCCGAACTCGCCGCAGGCCATCGCGCCCTCGTTCGGGCCGGCGATCAGCACGCCATCGCCCGACAGCGTCGCGAGGTTGCGCCGGGTCGCCGGATGATCCCACATCCGGACGTTCATCGCCGGGGCTATCAGCACCCGCTTGTCGGTCGCCATCAGAAGGGTCGAGGCAAGATCGTCCGCATGACCGCCCGCCATCTTCGCCATCAGATCAGCGGTGCAGGGCGCCACCACGATCAGGTCGGCGGCCCGGGAAAGCTCGATATGGCCCATCTCCGCCTCGTCGGTCAGGTCGAAGAGGTCGCGGTAGGCCTTTGCGCCCGCGAGCGCCGATGCGGACAAGGGTGTCACGAATTCCTCGGCAGCGCGGGTCAGCACCGGCGTCACCGACGCGCCGCGATCCTGCAGGCGCCGGATCAGCTCGAGCGACTTGTAGGCCGCTATGCCGCCGCCGATGATCAGAAGGATTCGCTTGCCGTCGAGCATTCAAAGCTCCCCGCCCGGGTTTTCCCGGTTTTACGGGGGCCCGCGGGCCTGCACAAGCACGGCCGCCCGGACGGCAATGCCGCCGGATCAGTTCAGAAGGCCGAGGACCTCGCCACTTTGCGTGCGAAGGGCGCGGCGCATCTTCTGGAAGGCCGCGGCCTCGAGCTGGCGGACACGTTCCTTGGAGAGCCCGAGTTCCTCGCCCAGGCTTTCCAGCGTGCGCGGCTCGTCAACGAGGCGGCGCTCGCGCAGGATCAGCCGTTCGCGCGATGAAAGACCCTTCATCGCCTCGACCAGCCAGTCGCGCAGGCGGGCGGTGTCGCGCGCCACTTCGACTGCTTCGGCCGGTTGCGCCGCATCGTCTTCCAGCGCATCGATCCACTCGCGCCCCTCCTCGCCGGCTGACTGCTGGGCATTGAGCGAGAAGTCCGAGCCGGAGAGTCGCCCCTCCATCATCTCGACATCGGCCAGCGGCACGCCGACTTCACGGGCGATCATTTCGCGCAGCTGATGGCCATCGAGCGACTCGCCGGCAGCGGCGGCCTCGCGTTCCAGCCGTGCCTGCACCCGCCGCATGTTGAAGAACAGCGCCTTCTGCGACGAGGTCGACCCGGTCCTGACCATGGACCAGTTGCGCATCACGTAATCCTGGATGCCGGCACGGATCCACCAGACCGCGTAGGTGGAAAAACGCACGCCGCGGTCGGGATCGAACTTGTCGGCCGCCTTCATCAGGCCGAGCGCGGCCTCCTGGATGAGGTCGGACATCGGCGCTCCGTAGCGGCGGAACTTCGATGCCATCGAGATCGCCAGTCGCATGTAGGCCGTAATCAGGCGGTGCAGCGCCTTTTCGTCGCGCCGGTCGCGCCATGCCCTGGCAAGATCACCCTCGGTGTCGGCATCGAGGAGTTCCGCCCGCATCGCGCTGCGGGAAAAGCTTTCTTCGGGTCGCGTATCGAGGGCCATGGTTGCCTCTCCGTCCGGACCGGCCACCACTGGCCGGGCTTGGCTTTCAGTTCAGGATACGTAACGTCGCGACGGTTGGATCAGTTTCACGGGTTTGCACGCACCAATGCCCAAACGAGGGGGAAAACGCGCCAGATGGCGTCCGGTTCCGAAAGATTTCCGCGGCTCACGCTGATTCTTGGCGGCGCCGCGTCGGGAAAGTCGGCATTCGCCGAGGGTCTGATACCGCTCCCGGCTACCTATATCGCGACGGCCGAGGCGCGTGATGTCGAGATGCAGGTGAAGATCGGCCGCCACCGCGCACGCCGGGGCGAGGGCTGGACGACCATCGAGGCGCCGCAGAATCTGGCCAGGGCGATTGCCGCGGCTGGTGCGCCGTCGCGCGCCGTGCTCGTCGATTGCGCGACCTTCTGGCTGACGAACCGCCTTCTTGCCGAGGCGGACGTCGCGGCGGAAAGCGACGCCCTGGTCGAGGCGCTGGTCGAGGCGCCGCTGCCAGTCGTTGTCGTTTCGAACGAGGTCGGCTGGTCGGTCGTACCCGAGAACGCGCTCGCCCGCCGGTTCCGCGAGGCGCAGGGGGCGCTGAATCAGAAGATCGCCGCCCGCGCCGATCTGGTCGTCGCCGTCATGGCAGGCCTGCCGATTGCCTTGAAGGGCACGCTTCCCATCACACCCGCTGATCGGTCCTGACAAAACTTGTCATTTCCGGCGGCCGGGCGCCGGCCCTATGGTCGCCGCGCATTCAGGAGATCGCGCATGACGTATGAACTTGCCATCGGAGACAGGGGCTACTCCAGCTGGTCGCTCAGGGGCTGGCTGCTGTTCGAGCCGTTCGGCCTGCCCGTGAAGGTGCGCAAGGCGCGGCTCTACACCGACGAGTTGCCCGATCTTCTGAAGGATTTCGCCCCTGCGCGTACTGTTCCGGCGATGAAGACGGCCGAGGGTCATGTCGTCTGGGACACGCTGGCGATGGCCGAGCACCTGGCCGAAGCGCATCCCGAGGCCGGGCTATGGCCGAAGGATGCGGGCCTGCGGGCGCTGGCGCGCAGCCTCGCCGCCGAGATGCATTCGAGTTTCGGCGCCCTGCGCGGCGCGTGCCCGATGAACCTGCGGCTTTCCTATTCGGACTTTGTGGCATCGGACGAGGTGAAGGCCGACCTCGCGCGGATCGAGGCACTCTGGGCGTTCGCGCTGGAGCGGTCCGGCGGGCCGTGGCTCTGCGGCGACTACTCGGTGGCGGATGTCTTCTTTGCGCCGGTTGCCGGGCGGATCGCCGGCTATGGCCTGCCGGTCGGCGAGCAGGCGAGGGCCTATGTCGACCGGCACCTGGCGCATCCGTCGTTCCGGCGCTGGCGGGCGATGGGCATGGTCGATGGTGACGACCAGCCTTACTACTGGCGCGACCTCGCGCACCGGCCCTGGCCGGGCCCCGCGCTGATCCCGGCCGAGGCGGTCGAGGCCGGCCCTTCCGTCAACGACGCCTGCCCCTATTCGGGCAAGACGGTCACGCATTTCCTGAAGACCGGCGGCAAGACCTACGGCTTTTGCAATGCATTCTGCCGCGACAAGACGGTCGCCGATCCAGGGGCCTGGCCGGCGTTCGTGGCGCTGATGGCCGACTGAGGCCCGGTCAGAAGGACGGCGGCGTGCAGGCTGAGACGATCACGCATTCCTCGTCGCCGAGGTTGCGGAACCGGTGCGGGATGCGGCTGTCGAAGAGGTACGCGTCTCCCGGGCCGAGCTCGGCGGTCTCCTCGCCCACGGTGATCTCGATCCGGCCCGAGACCACGATGCCCGCCTCCTCGGCATCGTGGGCGTACATCTCGGCGCCGGTGTCGGCACCGGGCGCGTATCGCTCGTGAAGCATCTGGACCGAATGGGCCGAGCTGTCGCCGACCTGGCGCAACGAGATTCCGTCGGCCGAATCGGCGGCCCGGAAGACCTTGACCGGGTTCAGTTCGCGCAGGTCCTCGGCCCGGTAGAAGATGCGACGGCGGTCGGGAAACTCGTCCGCGAAGAAGTCCGACAGGCTCATCGGGATCGCGTCGAGGATCCGTTTCAGCGACGAGACCGAGGGGCTGGAGTGGTTCTGTTCTATCTGCGAAATCAGCCCGTTGGTCACACCCGACTTGCGCGCAAGTTCGCGCTGCGAGAGCCGCCGAGCGGTACGAGCCGCCTTGAGTCGGGCGCCGATGTCGAGGTCGATCTTCAATCGCGTGGCCTTCATGTCGGGCGCTGTCCTCGGGCTGCCCACGACGTCGCAAAGTGCTGAAAATGCATACTTTGCTTAGCCACGCTCAACAAGGTTGAATATTATTTTAAACATTGCTAGCGTCACGGTTGTGTGACTGGCACGGCGGGCCAACCTGCCTCGGTCACCGGAAAAACCGGACCGAAACACGGGGATGAAGATCATGGCATCGAACGCGGAGATATTGAAACGGCGCCAGTCGGCCGTTCCGCGCGGTGTGGCGACCTCTGCCCCGATCTTCGTCGATCGCGCCCAGAACGGCGAGCTTTGGGATGTCGAGGGCAACCGCTACATCGACTTCGCCTCGGGCATTGCAGTGACCAATACCGGCCACCGGCACCCGAAGGTGATGGAGGCAGTGGCAGCGCAGTGCGAGAAGTTCGCGCACCTCGCCTTCCAGGTCACGGGCTATGAGAGCTACGTCGAACTGGCCGAGCGGCTGAATGCGCTTGCGCCGATCAAGAATGCAAAGTCGATCTTCTTCACCACCGGGGCCGAAGCGACCGAGAACGCGGTGAAGATCGCCCGCGCCCACACCGGCCGGCCCGGTATCATCACCTTCACCGGAGCCTTCCACGGCCGCACCCAGCTGACCATGGCGATGACCGGCAAGGCGGTGCCCTACCGCACACGCGGCACGCCGCCCGCCATCGGCGTCTACCACTGCCCCTTCCCGATCCCGCATCACGGTGTCACGGAAGAGGACGCGCTGAAGGCGCTCTACCACATCTTGAAGGCCGACATTTCTCCGGACCAGGTCGCGGCCATCGTGATCGAGCCGGTGCAGGGCGAAGGCGGCTTCTACCAGACGCCCGTCGCCTTCATGCAGCGCCTGCGCGAGATCTGCGACGAGCACGGCATCTGCCTCGTCGCCGACGAGGTACAGACCGGCTTCGCGCGGACCGGCAAGGTCTTCGCCATCGAACATTACGGGATCGAGCCTGACCTCATCCCGGTCGCCAAGGCGCTGGGAGGGGGATTTCCGATCTCGGGCGTCATCGGCAGGGCCGAGGTAATGGACGCTGCCGAGCCGGGCGGCCTGGGCGGTACCTATGGCGGCAACCCGATCGCCGTCGCGGCGGCGCTGGCTGTGCTCGACGTGATCGAGGGCGAAAAGCTCTGCGAGCGCGCGAACCGGATCGGCGGCAAGATGCTCGACCGCATCAACGCGATGAAGACCAAGAACTCGCTCCGTCCCATCGGCGACGTGCGCGGTCTGGGCGCCATGGTCGCGTTCGAGCTGGTCAAGGAGCGCGGCACGCACACGCCCGACCCCGACGCGATCAAGCCGGTGATCTCGGCCGCGCTGGACGCGGGGTTGATCCTTCTCAGCTGCGGCTACTACGCGAACACGATCCGGATTCTGGCGCCCCTCACCATCGACGAGGGGCACCTGGACGAGGGCCTGACCATGCTGGAGGGCGCTCTGAAGGCCTGAGGGCCGAGCTAAGGCGGCAAACCGGACCGGAGAGTCCGGGCGTCATCGAGCACGACACGTTTCGTTACAGGGAGAGCTACGATGAAGCACATAAAACAACTGGCGGCGGCCGGCGCGATGGCGCTGATCGCGACAGCCGGCGGCGCGCAAGAGCGGTTCATCACCATCGGTACCGGCGGACAGACCGGCGTCTACTATGTCGTCGGCCAGTCGATCTGCCGCCTCGTGAACCGCGGCACCGCCGAGCACAACCTGCGCTGCACCGCGCCGTCGACCGGCGGCTCGATCGCCAACATCAACGCCATCGCGGCGGGTGACATGGACATGGGCGTGGCCCAGTCTGACTGGCAGTTCCACGCCTACAACGGCTCGTCGGAATTCGAAGGCAACAAGATCGACAAGCTGCGCGCCGTCTTCTCGGTGCATGGCGAACCCTTCACCGTCGTCGCCCGCGCCGACAGCGGCATCGAGACGTTCGAGGACCTCAAGGGCAAGCGCGTCAATGTCGGCGCGCCGGGCTCGGGCCAGCGGGCGACGATGCAGGTCGTGATGGACGCGCTTGGCTGGACGACGGACGACTTCGCGCTGGCGTCCGAACTGGCGCCCGCCGAACAGTCGGCGGCGCTGGGCGACAACAACGTCGATGCGATCATCTTCACGGTCGGCCACCCGAACGGTTCGATCCAGGAGGCGACCTCGACCACCGACGCGCGGCTGATCCCGGTGACGGGCGAAGCGATCGACGCGCTAGTCAACGACAATCCGTACTACGCCACCGCGACGATTCCGGGCGGCATGTATGCCGGCAACGACAGCGACGTGCAGACCTTCGGCGTGAAGGCGACCTTCGTCACCTCGGCCGACGTGCCGGACGACGTGGTCTACGAGGTGGTAAAGGCCGTCTTCGAGAATTTCGACCGGTTCAAGGGCCTGCACCCGGCGTTCGCCAACCTCAAGCCCGAGGAGATGATCGCGGACGGGCTTTCGGCGCCGCTGCACCCGGGCGCCGAACGCTACTACAAGGAACAGGGCTGGATGTGATCCGGCCCGCGCCCGCAAAGCCGGGCGCATGACTGCCGCGAGGGCGCTGGACCCGGCGCCCTCGCCACCTGAGACGTTTGGGGACGCGAACAGGCAGACCGGCCCGGTGCGGGCGGCAAGGGGGACGAGATGTCAGATCAGGACCATCAGCAGGCGGCAGCCGTCGAGATGGAAGCTTCGGGCCGCGGCGGCCTGAGCCAGGAGGAGCTCGACGAGCTTGTCGCGTCCTCGGACACGGGCGCGCGCGGCACGACCGGCACGATCGGCCGGTTCCTCGCCATCGTGGCGCTGGCCTGGTCGCTCTTCCAGCTCTGGTTCTCTTCGCCGCTTCCGTTCCTTCTTGGCTTCGGCGTCTTCAACGACACCGAGGCGCGCGGCATCCACCTCGCCTTCGCGCTTTTCCTTGCCTATGCCGCCTTCCCGGCAACACGGTCGAAATTCCAGCTCGCACTGGGGATCGCGGTGCCCGTCGTCCTTGGCGCGCTCTTCATGATGTCGGCCAAGGAGGGGACGGCGATCTGGTGGATCCCGGTCGTCTCGCTGGCCGTCGCCGGAGCGGTGTTCCTCGGCTCGCCCAAGGACAAGATCCCTGCATGGGAATGGGTGATGGCAGCCGTCGCGGCGGCGACGTCGCTCTATATCCTGGTTTTCTACACCGCGATCTCGGGACGCGTCGGCGCGCCGATCCCGATGGATTTCGTCGTCGCGGTGATCGGGATCATCCTGCTGCTGGAAGCCACTCGTCGCTCGCTCGGTCCCGCCCTGATGATCGTGGCGAGCGTGTTCCTGATCTATACCGTGCTCGGCCCCTACATGCCGGGGATCATCGCCCACAAGGGCAACAACCTCTCCGAGATCGTCAACCACCACTGGATCACCACGCAGGGCGTCTTCGGAATCGCACTGGGCGTCTCGACGAAGTTCGTGTTCCTGTTCGTCCTGTTCGGCTCGCTTCTCGACAAGGCCGGTGCGGGCAACTACTTCATCCAGGTCGCGTTCAGCCTGATGGGCCACATGCGAGGCGGGCCGGCCAAGGCCGCCGTCGTTTCCTCGGCGATGACCGGCCTGATCTCGGGCTCGTCCATCGCCAACGTGGTGACCACCGGCACCTTCACCATTCCGTTGATGAAGAAGGTCGGCTTCTCGTCCGAGAAGGCCGGCGCGGTCGAGGTAGCCAGCTCCGTCAACGGCCAGATCATGCCGCCCGTCATGGGCGCCGCGGCGTTCCTGATGGTCGAGTATATCGGCATCTCGTATTTCGAGGTCGTCAAGCACGCCTTCCTGCCGGCGGTCATCAGCTACATTGCGCTGGTCTATATCGTCCATCTCGAGGCGATGAAGGCAGGCATGAAGGGGCTGCCGCGGGCCTACACACCCAAGCCCATCGTCCAGCGCCTGATCGGCATCGCCTTCATGGTCGCCTTCATCTGCGCGCTCAGCTTCGCCGTCTACTACGGCATGGGCTGGATCCGTCCGACCTTTGGCGCGGCAGCGTCCTACATCATCTTCGCATTGCTGGTCGCGGCCTATGTCGGCCTTCTGTGGGTCGCCTCGAAGGAGGAGCCCCTGAAACTCGACGATCCGAACGCTCCCGTAACCGCGCTGCCGCTTCCGGGGCCGACGGTCCGGTCGGGCCTGCACTACATCCTGCCGGTCGTCGTGCTGGTCTGGGCCCTGATGGTCGACCGCCTGTCGCCGGGCACCTCGGCCTTCTGGGCGACGGCTTTCATGATCTTCATCCTCGTCACCCAGCGTCCGCTGATGGCGATGCTGCGCGGCGAGGGTCTGGCCGGCCGCATCGCCGAGGGCTTCCGCGATCTGTTCGATGGTCTCGTCACCGGCGCGCGAAACATGATCGGCATCGGCATCGCCACGGCGACGGCCGGCATCATCGTCGGCGCGGTCAGCCAGACCGGTGTCGGCTCGGCGCTTGCCGACGTGGTCGAGGTCCTCTCGGGCGGCAACATCCTTGCCATCCTGTTCCTGACCGCGATCCTGTCCCTGATCCTTGGCATGGGCCTGCCGACCACGGCGAACTACATCGTCGTCTCGGCGCTCCTCGCCCCGGTCATCGTGACGCTGGGCCAGCAGAATGGCCTGATCGTGCCCCTGATCGCGGTGCACCTCTTCGTCTTCTACTTCGGCATCATGGCCGACGTGACGCCGCCCGTGGGTCTTGCCAGCTTCGCCGCGGCGGCGGTGTCGGGCGGCGATCCGATCAAGACCGGGGTCGTGGCGTTCTTCTACTCGCTCAGGACGGCGGCGCTTCCGTTCCTCTTCATCTTCAACACCGATCTTCTGCTCATCAACGTCGACTGGGCGCATGGCATCTTCATCTTCATCGTGGCGACGGTGGCGATGCTGCTTTTCGCCGCCGCGACGCAGGGCTGGTTCCTGGCGAAGAACCGCATCTACGAGACGGTGGCGCTTCTGCTGATCGCCTTCACCTTCTTCCGGCCGGGCTTCTGGATGGACATGATCTTCCCGCCCTATGCCGAGGTCGCGCC
>JBNLCA010000522.1:0-6031 GCA_050303575.1 Paracoccaceae bacterium | reverse complement strand
CTTTCGCTCATCGCGCTAAAGGCGCTGCCGGTCCTGATGCTGGGCGGTTTCACCTCGATCCCCGGCGCCATCGTCGGCGGCCTGATCATCGGCATGGGCGAGAAGCTCTTCGAGTTCTGCCTCGGCCAGGGCCAGTGCTTCGGCGGCATCATCAACCTCGGCGGGGCGACCGAGAACTGGTTCGCCTACGTGCTGGCACTGGTGTTCCTGGTGTTCCGTCCGCAGGGCCTGTTCGGCGAGCGGATCATCGAGAGGGTATGATGGACGCGGTCCTGTCCCGATCGGCGCCCGGACGCCCGCAGCCCGCCACCGGGCAGGAATCGCTTATGTTTTTCCGTCCTTTGCGTCATCCTGACTGCTACCGCCGGGCCGTGGGGGCCACCGGGCGGGATCAGCGGGAGACGGATATGGCACACAAGTCACGGCTGGGCTGTCTGGTGATCGACTGCCAGGCGGACGAGGTCGCCGGGGCGGCGCGCTTCTGGGGCGCGGCACTGGGCGGCGAGGTCGAGGTCGACGAGGACGGCAAATACGCGACAGTACACGATCAGGGCCAGATGAAGGTGCTCGTGCAGGCCGTCGAGCACGGATCGCGCGTGCATCTGGACATCGAAGCCGACGACAAGGAGGCCGAGGTCGCGCGGCTGGAAGCGCTGGGCGCGACTGTCGTCGCGCGCATCAAGCGCTGGATCGTGATGGAGGCGCCGACCGGCCACCGCTTCTGCGTGGTGAACCCGCAGAGCGACCTCTTTCACGATCTCGCCAAGGCATGGGAGGCGTGAGGATGGCGCGCCGCACAGTGACCGAGGACGAGGACGACCTGGATCTGGCCGGGGCCGAACGGTTCTCGAAGCGCGACATGATGGTCTTTCGCGGCCAGGCGCGCGACCGCAGCCGCGACGGGCTTGGCATCACGCTCTGGCTGCTCGACCGGATCGTGGTGGTGGCAAGCCTTCTGGCGGTCGGCGTCGCGGCCCTGGTCGTGGCCTACGAATTCACGACGGCGGGCGAGGACTACGACGGGCTCCGCTCGATCGGGGCGGTGGGCAAGCTGGCGCTCGCCTGCCTGAACCGGGCCTGGCCGCTGGTCGTGGCGGCCTTGGGCGCCTGGGCGGTGGCGCGCTTCGTGCGCGCCGTGACGGGGAGGGCGTGATGGCTGATTTGCTAAACAAGGAGAACACGCCATGAGTGCCGGACGCCGTCATCTTCTGATCGCAGCCGGCGTTCTGTCCGTTGCGCCCGTTTCATACCTGATCTTCCGGCTCATGCTTGAACATGGCGAATGCGGATACTGCGGCTATCTCATGTTTTCGTGGGTCGTGCTTGCAGCACTGATCATCGGGGCTGTCTGGGCGCTCGCGGCGGTTCTGATGCTGCTCTCCGAGCGTGCAGGGTCCGAAAGCGAAGTGGAGCGCTGAGATGTTCTATCGCGAGGCCGGCGACTTCAAGACGAGCTACGTCGCGGCCCTGGTCGTGGCCTACGAATTCAAGACGGCGGGCGAGGACTACGACGGGCTCCGCTCGATCGGGGCGGTGGGCAAGCTGGCGCTCGCCTGCCTGAACCGGGCCTGGCCGCTCGTCGCGGCGGCGTTGGTCGCCAGGGTGGTGGCACGGTTCGTGCGGGCGGTGACGGGGAGGGCGTGATGCGCAAGGCGCTCTCCATACTCCTCGTCGGGCTCGGCATCGCGGGGTTCTACATCGCGTCGCAGGTCTTCGTGACGACGCTCCATGAGGATGAGCGTGTCGGGGCGCTTGCCGGGTCAGGCGACTACATCTGGGTCGTCCTGACGGCCGTATTCTTCGCGGGGTTCATCGCCGCGCCGTCCGCGCTTGCGGTGGTGATCGGCGCCGCGGTCTGGCCGCGCGAGAAGAGAAACGCGGGAGGGGAGTGAGCATGTTCAGCGAGGAAGGGGGTCCCGGCAATGTTCTACCGTGAGGCGGGCGACTTCAAGACGAGCTATGTTGACGACGGGCAGACCTTCCCGATCGCCTTCGACCGCTGGCGTTATTACGCCGTCCTTGCGGTGGCCTTCCTCGTCCTGCCCTTCGTGATGAACGACTACTGGGCGAACGCGGTCTTCGTGCCCTTCCTGATCTACGCCATCGCTGCCATCGGTCTGAACATCCTGACCGGGTACTGCGGGCAGGTGTCCCTGGGCACCGGCGGCTTTATGGCGGTCGGCGCCTATGCGGTCTACAAGCTGATGACGGCCTTCCCCGAGATCAACATAATGATCCATGTCCTTCTGGCGGGCGGGATCACGGCGGGGGTCGGCGTCCTCTTCGGGCTGCCGTCGCTCAGGATCAAGGGCTTCTACCTTGCCGTCGCCACGCTGGCGGCGCAGTTCTTCCTGGTCTGGCTCTTCAACCGGGTGCCGTGGTTCTACAACTATTCGGCCTCGGGCCAGATCTCCGCGCCGGAACGGACGGTTTTCGGCTACGCGGTCACCGGCGCCAGCGCCTCGCCGGCGGCGAAGTACCTTGTCTGCCTCGTCTTCGCGTTCCTCCTCGCCTGGGTCGCGCGCAACCTGACGCGCGGCGCGCTGGGGCGGCAGTGGATGGCGATCCGCGACATGGACATCGCGGCCGAGATCATCGGGGTGAACCCGCTGAAGGCGAAGCTGACGGCCTTTGCCGTCTCGTCGTTCTTCGTCGGCGTCGCGGGCGCGCTTTTCTTCGCGGTCTACCTCGGTGCGGTCGAGGTGGGCGAGGCGTTCGGCATCCAGAAGTCGTTCCTGATCCTCTTCATGGTCATCATAGGCGGGCTCGGCTCGATCTTCGGGTCCTTCGCCGGGGCGGCGTTCCTGGTCCTGCTGCCGGTCTTCCTGAAGAACGTCCTTGTCGGAACGCTGGGCTGGCCGACTGACCTTGCCGCGCACCTGGAACTGATGATCGTCGGCGGGCTGATCGTCGTCTTCCTGATCGCCGAACCCCACGGCCTCGCCCAGCTCTGGCGCGTGGCGAAGGAGAAGCTGAGACTCTGGCCGTTCCCGCACTAGGGGCGGCCCCACCACCATCGGAACAAAACCAATAGGGAGGAGAAGACCGATGAGAAAGACACTGATGGCCCTGGCCATTGCCGCCTGCGCGGCCGGCCCGGCGGCGGCGGAACTGGTGTTCCCGTCGCTGAGCTACCGGACCGGCCCCTACGCCGCGAACGGCATCCCCTTCGCCGACGGCTACGCCGACTACTTCACGCTTCTGAACGAGCGTGACGGCGGCATCGGCGGCGAGATGGTCCGCGTGCCGGAATGCGAGACGGCCTACAACACCGAGAAGGGCGTCGAGTGCTACGAGGCGACCAAGGGCGAGAACCCGCTGGTCTACCAGCCGCTCTCGACCGGGATCACCTACCAGCTGATCCCCAAGGTCTCGGCCGACGGGATCCCGATGCACACGATGGGCTATGGGCGCACCTCGGCGGCGAACGGCAAGATCTTCGAGTGGGTCTTCAACTACCCGGCCAACTACTGGGACGGTGCCTCGATCGCGATCAAGTACCTGCTGGATGAAAACGGCGGCAGCCTCGAGGGCAAGAAGATCGCGCTCGTCTACCACAACTCGGCCTACGGCAAGGAACCGATCCGGACGCTTCAGGAACTGGCCACCAAGCACGGCTACGAGCTGATCGAGATCCCGGTCGACCATCCCGGCCAGGAGCAGAAGAGCCAGTGGCTCCAGATCCGTCAGCAGCGGCCGGATTACGTTCTGATGTGGGGCTGGGGCGTGATGAACCAGGTCGCCATCCAGGAGGCCGCCAACATCCGCTTCCCGATGGAGAACTTCATCGGCATCTGGTGGTCGGGTTCCGAGAACGACGTGATCCCGGCGGCTGAGGGCGCCGACGGATACAAGTCGCTCAACATGCACAATATCGGAACCGACTATCCGATCTATGCCGACCTGCAGAAGTACGTCTTCGATGCCGGCAAGGCGGCGGGCGCGGGCGACCAGATGGGCACCGTGCTCTACAATCGCGGCCTCTACGCGGCGATGCTGGCGGCCGAGGCGGCGAAGAAGGCACAGGAACTCGCAGGCCACGCCAACATCACCGCGGCCGAGATGCGTGACGGGATGGAGGCGCTCGAGATCACCGAGGAGGTGATGGCGGGCATCGGCATGCCGAACTTCGGACCGGCCTTCAGCGTCACCTGCGCCAACCACGGCGGATCGGGCCGGGCCAAGATCCAGCAGTGGCACGCCGACACGCAGACCTGGGAGATCCTGACCGACTGGATCGAAAGCGACCGCGAGGTCATCGACCCGCTGATCGCCGAGGATTCGGCGGCCTATGCAGCCGAGGCTGGCGTGACCGAGCGCTGCAACTGATCCTTTCCCCGGCCGGGGCGCCTGCCCCGGCCGGGGCATCTGCATATTTGGGACAAGGTGAAGGACATGCTCGACACCGCCCCGACCCGCGAGACCCTGCTCGAGGTCAACAACATCGAGGTGATCTACAACCACGTCATCCTGGTGCTGAAAGGCGTCAGCCTGACGGTGCCGAAGGGCGGCATCACCGCGCTTCTGGGCGGCAACGGCGCGGGCAAGACGACGACGCTGAAGGCGGTGTCGAACCTGCTGAAATCCGAACGCGGCGAGGTGACCAAGGGCACGATCAGCTATCGCGGCGAACGGGTCGAGGGGCTGGGGCCGTCCGATCTGGTGAAGCGCGGCGTCATCCAGGTGATGGAGGGCCGCCATTGTTTCGAACATCTTACGGTCGAGGAGAACCTTTTGACCGGCGCCTATACCCGGCGCGACGGACGGGCGGCGGTGCAGGCCGACCTTGAGATGGTCTACACCTATTTTCCCCGCCTGAAGGAACGCCGCCGCAGCCAGGCGGGCTACACATCGGGCGGCGAGCAGCAGATGTGCGCCATCGGCCGCGCGCTGATGTCGCGGCCCGAGACGATCCTTCTGGACGAACCCTCGATGGGCCTTGCCCCGCAGCTGGTCGAACAGATCTTCGAGATCGTCAAACGCCTGAACGACGAGCAGGGTGTGACCTTCCTTCTGGCCGAGCAGAATACCAACGTCGCCCTGCGCTTCGCCGACATGGGCTATATTCTGGAATCGGGCCGGGTGGTCATGGAAGGCACCGCGCAAGAGCTACGCGAGAACCCCGACGTCAAGGAATTCTACCTTGGCGTCTCGGACGAGGGCCGCAAAAGCTTCCGCGACGTGCGCAGCTACCGCCGCCGGAAGCGGTGGCTGAGCTGATGTTGACGAACATCATCGACAAACGCGAGCGCAAGCATCGCTGGAAGTGCGTGCATGCGATCATTGAACCGACGTGCAACGACAACGTCGTTGCCGACGCCGATCATGCAGGCCCCACTACCGACCGCGATCTGGTGTGCGAGGATCGGCGCGGTATCTCGGTCTCCGAGGCGGTGACTTGGGCAATCGCAGAGACAGCAGAGTTAACCCTCTATCTGTACGACATGGACGGGATGCCTGAGGAAGAGGAGGCCGTGGAATGAGCGATGCGGCGACAACAGGCGGCCACTTCGACGCCCTCGAGACACGAAGCGCCGATGAGCGGGTAACGTCCCAGCTCAACATGCTGCGCGAACTGACCGGCGAGACGCTGGCTGACCTCGGCGTACTTGCCGGGCTTCCGGTCCTGCGGAAGGCTGACCTGAGCCAGCGCCAGAAGGAGACACGCCCGTTCGGCGGGCTGACCGTTGCGAACGCCAGCCATGTCTTCCAGTCGCCCGGCCCGATCTACGAGCCGGGGAACACCGCGGCCGCCGACTGGTGGCGGATGGGGCGGTTTCTCCATGCTGCCGGGATCGGCAGGGGCGACGTGGTGCAGAACTGCTTTGCCTACCACTTCACGCCGGCCGGTCTGATGTTCGACAGCGGGGCGCGGGCCGTGGGGGCGATGGTCTTCCCGGCGGGCACGGGTCAGACCGAGCTTCAGGTCAGGGCGGCGGCGGATATCGGGGCGACCGCCTATGCCGGCACGCCCGATTACCTGAAGGTGATCCTGGACAAGGCCGAGGAGATGGGCGAGCGGCTGAAGATC
>JBNLCA010000521.1:0-3117 GCA_050303575.1 Paracoccaceae bacterium | reverse complement strand
CAGCGCAGCGAGCCCGATCAGAGGTTGCAGCGAGACGTCGAGTTTCGAGCCGAAGCCTCCGCCGGTCGCCGCCGGGATGATCCGCACGCGCTCCTTCGGCAGGCCCAGAACCTTGGCGGTATCCTCCTGGTCCATCACCGGCGCCTGGGTGCAGGCGCGGATCACCAGCGTCTCGCCGTCGAGCCAAGCCACCCCGGCCTCGGGCTCGATATAGGCATGTTCGACATGCGCCGTCTCGATCGTCACCTCGGCGACATGGGCGGAGCCTTCCAGCGCCGCCGCGACGTCACCGCGCCGGACATGACCCTCGGTCAGAACATTGTCCGGACGGGCCGCCAGCACCGGGCGCGCACCCTCGGCCCTGGCCGGGTCACCGACCGGATCGACCGGGTCCCAGCGGACCGGAAATTCCGCCAGGTCCAGCGCCTCGACCACCGCCTGCTCGCCGACGACGATGGCGACTGCCTCGCCGCGCATCCGCGCCTCGCCGTCGGCCAGCGCGGGCTGGTCGGCGAAGGCGGGGATCACGCCGAAGCGGTTCTCGCCGGGGATGTCGGCGGCGGTGAAGACCTGGACGCGCGCCTCCCGCGCCCAGCCGGCGACATCGCCCAGCGTGAACCGTGAGGCGGCGTATGGTGACCGGACCGCCCGGACCAGAAGCGCGCCCTCGGGTCGGTGATCCGCGCCGAAGCTTTCGCGCCCGTCGACCTTGGGCCGACCGTCCAGCCGCTCGACCCGGGCGCCAACGGCGGCACCCGGCGCGGGAGGGGGCGGCGCCGCGCGGACGACGTCGCAGACCGCGGCGATGATCTTGGCGTAACCGGTGCAGCGGCAGAGGACGCCCCCGAGAGCCTCCTCGGCCTCGGCCCGGCTCGGGCGCGGGTTGGTGGCCAGAAGCGCCGTCGCCGCCATCAGCATTCCGGGCGTGCAGATGCCGCACTGCGCCGCGCCGTGGCGCAGGAAGCTCTCCTGAAGATCGGAGAGCACGTCACCGCCCAGCCCCTCGACCGTCGTCACCTCGCGGCCCGACGCGTGCGACAGGGGCGCGAGGCAGGCACAGACCGGTTCGCCGTCGATCAGCACCGTGCAGGCGCCGCAGTCGCCGGCGTCGCAGCCGACCTTGGTGCCGGTCAGGCCCAGATCCTCGCGCAGGACTTCCGAAAGGCGCCGCATCGGGTGCGACAGCACTTCGACCGGCGCGCCGTTCACGCCAAGCCGGATGGGGGACAGCGCGGCGGTCACGCCGGTACCTGCTCGGCAAGCTCGGCCAGCGCACGCCGGACCAGTTCGGCCGCGGCGCCGCGCCTGTAGGCCTCGTCCGCGCGGATGTCGGCGATGGGAGACAGGGCAGGGGCGATGATCGCATCGGTCGCAAGACCAGGGGCGTCCTCGATCCGCGCTCCGGCCAGAAGCGCCTCGAGCGCGGACAGCCGCGTCGCCACCGCCGAACAGGCGCCGACCGCCACCGACGCGTGCGCGATGCGTCCGCCGTCCGCGACGATCCGCGCCGCGACCATGGCGATCGAGATGACGAGGTACTTGCGCGCCCCGAGCTTGAGAAAGGCGGACCGTCCCGCACCGGCCGCCTTCGGGATCAGGACGGCACTCAGAATCTCGCCCGGCGCAAGCGCAGTCCGCCTCGGTCCGTTCAGGAACGCGGCGAGCGGCAAGCGCCGCGTTCCGCCCGGGCCGGCCAGCTCGACTTCGGCCTCCAGCGTCAGCAGCGGCGGCACGCCGTCGGCGGCGGGGGACGCGTTGCAGAGGTTGCCGCCCACGGTGCCGGCATTCTGGATCTGCACCGATCCGACCTCGCGCGCCGCCGCCTTCAGCCCATCGAATGCCGCCGGAAGATCTGCGCGGCGGATGTCCGTCCAGGTGGTCAAGGCGCCGATGCGCCAGCCGTCGGCGGTCTCGGTGATGCCGCGGATCCCGTCAATCGCCGTCAGATCAATGACTTCGCCGCCAAGGCGGCGTCCGGACGTCGCTGGAAAAAGGTCGGTGCATCCGGCCGCAAACGTCACTGGCCGCTCCGCAGCGATCCGGACGGCCTCGTCCACGGTGCGAGGCCTGAACACATCTGTCATAGCCTGCCTCCCGACGGCTGAACCTGACCATATTGTTCGTATGCAAACAAAACTTTGGTCTCGGCCTTGAGTGGAGTCAATCGAGATTTGGTCCTTGAAGCTGGCGGCGGCAAGATAAATCATGGGGCATGGTCAAATCCCCGAGTCCCGTTCCAGAAACGTACGTTCTGGACAGACAAGTCGGTTTTTTGCTTCGCCGCGCGACTCAGCGGCACTTGGGAATATTCGCGTCGCGCATTTCCGAACTGACACCGACGCAGTTCGCCGCCCTCGCCAAGCTGAACGAACTGGGCCCGGTGTCGCAGAATGCGCTCGGGCGGGCTACCGCGATGGATGCCGCCACGATCAAGGGCGTCGTCGACCGCCTCCGCGACAAGGGATACCTGATGTCCGAGCAGGACGAGAACGACCGCCGCCGCATCGTCCTGGCGCCGACAAACCGGGGCCGCATGCTGTACGAGGATAGTCGCGCGGCCGCGCACCGGATCACCGCGGAGACGCTGGCGCCGCTCGGCCCCGAGGAACGCGAGCTCTTCGTCCGGCTGCTCGAGAAGCTCTGCTGAGGTCAGACCCCGAGGCGCCGGCGCAGAAGATCCGGCTCGGCCCGCATCGCCTCGGCGGTGAGCGTCTCGAGATTGTGTCCGTTCTCGAGGAACGTCACCCGGTCCGCGATGGCGAGGACGGCGTCGACATGCTGCTCGACCAGAAGGATGCCCGTGCCCTGCGCACGCAATCGCACCACCACGTCGCGGATCGCCTGGATCATCGAAGGTTGCAGCCCCTCGGTCGGCTCGTCGAGGAGTAGGTAGGTAGGCCGCAGGCAGAGCGCCCGGCCCATCGCCAGCATCTGCTGCTCGCCGCCAGAGAGCGTGCCGGCACGCTGTGCCATGCGGTCGGCAAGGCGTGGGAACAGGTCCAGCACCTCGTCCAGCGCCTCGGGCGGGCTCTGCCGCGTCATCAGGCCGATCTTCAGGTTCTGCGCCACTGTCAGCTCGGCGAAGAGGCGGCGGCCCTGCGGCACGTAGCCGATGCC
>JBNLCA010000520.1:0-14324 GCA_050303575.1 Paracoccaceae bacterium | reverse complement strand
TCTTGCCCCGCACACGTTCCTCAACACCGGGTCGGTTGCCACCGCCGTCGCCTTCGACTGTTCCGGCGTCTATCTCGAAACCGATTTCTAGGAGGCGGCCATGCCCCTTTCGATCTCGGCCAACGAGGCGACTGCCAATTCCTCGAACCCGCTTCTGTCGCTGGCCGGCCGAACCGCGGCGGAGATCGCCGACGGGATTGCGCAGACGATCCTTCTGAAGTCAATGCTGGGCGAGAAGAGCGTCGTCCTGACCCCCGCGGCCGGTGTGACCATAGCCTGGACTCAGGCACCCTGGACCGACGTCGAGGCGCTGATCCAGGCCGAGGGGTTCACGGTCAACATGGTGCCGGGCCAGAACCGGAGCACGATCAGCTGGACCTGAAGGGAAGGGCTGGAGCGGGTAGCGGGAATCGAACCCGCGCGTTCAGCTTGGGAAGCTGACAGGCTACCATTACATCATACCCGCGCTGGCCAGAGAGCTATGCGAGGGGCGTCCGTCCGTCAATCCCCGCCGGAATTGCAGAATGCCCGCGCCGGTGGCGCGGGCGTTCCTCACTCGTAAACCGGTACCGATTACATCTTCGGCAGAAGCACGGTGTCGATCACGTGGATGACGCCGTTCGACTGGACCACGTCTGCGATCGTGACGGTCGCGACGTTGCCGTTCTCGTCTTCCAGCATGATCTTGCCGTCGGCCTGGGTGGCCGTCAGGGTGCAGCCGCCGACCGTGGGCACCGGGTGGGCGCCGCCGTCATCGGCGATCATGCCCGAGATCGCGGTCGAGAGCGCGTTCGCCGCGACCACGTGGCAGGTCAGGATCTGCGTCAGCATTTCCTTGTTCTCGGGCTTCAGCAGGTTCTCGACGGTGCCGGCCGGCAGTTTCTCGAACGCGGCGTTGGTCGGCGCGAAGACGGTGAACGGGCCTTCGCCCTGCAGCGTCTCGACCAGGCCCGCGGCCTGGACGGCAGCGACGAGCGTGGTGTGGTCGGCCGAGTTCACCGCGTTCTCGACGATGTTCTTGTTCTCGTACATCGGCGCGCCGCCCACTTCGGGGTTGGCGGCGAAGGCCGGGACGGCAAGGCCGAGTGCGAGGATGGTGGAAACGGTCTTGATCGTGAAGGACATTGAAACTCTCTCCCAATTCTGCGGCGGGCCGCTCCCGCCGTGGTGAAAGGAGATACGGAGGATGGACGCGTCCCGGATCAGAAAGTGCCGTTCACGGTTTCGTGTGCAGGTTGTGCGCGGGCCTCAGCCGCGCCGCCGGCGCCGTCCGCCCTCGGCCGCGCCGCCGGTGTTGAACGAGACGTCGGGCAGGGTGACGATCTTGCCCAGTTCCGGGAACGGGTCGGTTGCGTGCGGGATCGCGTTGGCGGCGACGAAATGTTCCTGGAAGCGCGGCTCGATGGCGGTCTCGACCTTGTGGATGCGGCCGACGGTTTCCTCGATCGAGCGGCGTGCGCCGGTGTTCAGCAGCGCGATGCGGGCGCCGGTGCCGGCGGCGTTGCCGGCCGACGAGACCTTGTCGAGCGGCACGTCCGGGATCATCCCCAGCACCATCGCATGTTTCGGGGAGATATGCGCGCCGAACGCGCCGGCCAGCACCACGCGGTCGACCTTGTCGATCCCCATCTCGTCCATCAGTAGCCGCGCCCCGGCATAGAGCGCCGACTTCGCCAGCTGGATGGCGCGGATGTCGCCCTGGGTGACAGTGATCAGCCCGCCGCCCTCGGCCGTCGCGTCGTGGAGCACGTAGGCATGGGTCCGCCCCTCGGGGATTGCGCGCACCGTGCCAGTCTGCTCGGCCGAGCCGATCAGGCCCTTGGCGTCGAGGATCCCGGCCATGCGCATCTCGGCAACCGCCTCGATGATGCCCGAGCCGCAGATGCCGGTGACGCCGGTCACTGCAACGGCCTCGGCGAAGCCCGGGTCGGTCGACCACAGGTCCGAGCCGATGACCCTGAAGCGCGGCTCTTTCGTCGCGGGGTCGATCTCGACCCGCTCGATGGCGCCCGGCGCGGCGCGCTGGCCGGCCGAGATCTGCGCACCTTCGAAGGCCGGGCCGGTGGGCGAGGAACAGGCGAGGACCTTCGTCTCGTTGCCCAGCAGGATCTCGGCGTTGGTGCCGACATCCACGACGAGGACGAGGTCCTTCGAAAGCTGCGGCTCCTCGGAGAGCGCGACCGCCGCGGCGTCGGCGCCGACATGGCCGGCGATGCAGGGCAGCACATAGGTCCGCGCGTTCGGGTGAATGGCGGTGAGGTCGAGCTCGGAGGCGGCGAAGGACAGGCTTCCCGAGGTCGCGAGCGCAAATGGCGCCTGGCCCAGTTCCACCGGGTCGATGCCCAAGAGCAGGTGATGCATCACCGGGTTGCAGACGAAAACCGTCTCGACGATTTCGCCCGGATCGACGCCAGCCTCGGTGGCGATGGACTGCGCCAGCCCGTTGATCGCGGTGCGGACGGCGGTCGTCATGTCGGCATCGCCGCCGGGGTTCATCATCGCGTAGCTGACCCGGCTCATCAGGTCCTCGCCGAAGCGGATCTGCGGATTCATCAGGCCCGACGAGGCCAGCACCTCGCCGGTGGCAAGGTCGCACAGATGCGCGGCGATGGTGGTCGACCCGACATCGACGGCCAGACCGAGCAGCCGGCCCTCGTGGTAGCCGGGCCAGAGGTCGATGATGCGCTGGCGCGCGTCATGGTGCGACCGGTTGAGCGCGACGGTGACCTTCCACTGGCCTTTCCGGAGCGCCGGTTGCAGGCGGCGCAGGATGTCGAGCCCGGCCTCGATCCCGTCGATCTGCCATTGCGCCTTGAGCGCGCGGGCGAGCCTTTCGAAATCGCCCGAGGGTTCCTCCATGTCGGGCTCCTCGACCTCGACATAGTAAAGCCGGGTCGCGGGGTCCAAGGTGATCGGCCGCATCTCGGCGCGCTTGCGGATGACCTGGCGGTGGACCTGGCTTTCGGGCGGAACATCGATGACGACGTCGCCCATGACCTTTGCCTGGCAGCCCAGACGCCGGCCCTTGGCGAGCCCGCGGACCCGGTCATAGCGCTCCTCGACCGCGTTCCAGTCGGAAAGCGCGCCCTCGGCCACGGTCAGACCGTGCTTGGAAAACTCGCCGTAGGACGGGGTGATCTGGCACTTCGAGCATATGCCGCGCCCGCCGCAAACGGAATCGAGGTCGACGCCAAGCTGGCGCGCGGCGGTCAGGACCGGGGTGCCGACCGGGAAGCGGCCGCGCTTACCGGAGGGGGTGAAGATGACCAGGGCGTCGTCGGACATGGCTGCTCCTTGCCGGCCGTTTGTAGGCGGTTCGGGGCTGGCTGCAATGGCGGAATCCGGCGTCTTTCGGTCATTCCCCGTCAGGCGTCAGCGCGCGCAGCATCGCATCGGTCTGTGCGTCGGCTGGGAACATCAGCTCGATCTTCATCTCTTCCAGCGCCACTTCCTCGGCGGTCCCGAACTGGGCGTAGGTGGAAAAGAGCGCAAGGCGCAGGTCGCCCGAGCGGTAGATCGTCGGGATGACGGCCGTGGGCTGGCCCTCGGGCTCCCAGCCGGCGACGTCGGGGTCGCGGGCCAGCGCCTCGGCGGCGGCGTCAAGCTCGGCGATGCCGCCCGCGCGGGTACTTTCGGCCCTAAGGCGGCGCAGCGTGTGGTGGCCGACCTCGGCCCAGTTCTCGATGGCCTTCTGCCCAAGACCGGTCGCGACGGCGTCGAGGAGGCTCGACCCTTCGCCCAGGCCAAGCGCGCCGAAGAGCGTTGTCGCCGGCCGGTTCAGCGCGACGAGGCGCCAGAGCCGGTCCATGACGAGGGCGGGGTAGGGTGCGTGGCGGCGGATGGTCCAGTCCATCGCCGCGCGAACCCGCTCCATCTCGGCCGCGTCGAGCCGGTGCGATGGATAGTGCGCGGCGAAGCCGGCGGCAGCCAGAAGCGCGTTTCCCTCGCCGCGGGGCAGGTTCAGAACCTCCGCGAGGCGAAGCACCATCTGGCGGGACGGACGGGCCCGGCCGGTCTCCAGAAAGGCGATGTGGCGCGCCGAGACGTCGGCCTCGAGCGAGAGCGCCAGCTGGCTCAGCCGCCGGCTCTGGCGCCAGCCTTTCAGCGCCTGCGCGAAATCCTGCATGTCGCACCTCCGGGGCGAAGGTTAACCGGTGGCCGGGCGGAAGGCACTTACCTGGAAGGTAATTGGCGAAGGGCCTTTTCGCCGCGATGGTCCGGCTATCTGCAAAGGAGGCCGAGATGGAACTTGCAACGCAACAGAAATGGCTGAAGGCCGGGGCGGGTCTGGTGATCGCCTCGGGACTGCTGGTTGTCCTGGGCTCGCACCCGGTGGCGGGTTGGCCCTTGAGGATGCTTGGCGACATGATCCTCTGGCCGCTGGATGGGGCACAGACGCTCGCCGCGTCCGAGACCCGGCTTCTGGCGGCGATCGCGGGCGGGGTTCTTGTCGGCTGGGGCTGGGCGCTGTGGCTCCTTGCTGGCGAGGGCATGGAGCGTGCACCCGACCTTGCGCGGCGGATCATCGTGGGCTCGACGCTCGCCTGGTTCGTGGTGGATTCCGCGGGCTCGCTGGTTGCCGGTGCGCCGCTCAACGCGGCGCTCAACCTCGTCTACCTCGAACTGCTGGTCGGCCCGTTCTGGCTGGCGCGCCTTCGGGCGAAAGCAGCCTGATACCTTCGCGCCGGCGCGCACGGGCGGGCCGGCGCGCGGCGCCGCTTTGGGCCGGGTTACCCGTCCAGCCAGTCGATGATCGCCTGCCGGTCGCCGTCGAGCGCGGGAGCCGGATCCCGGGCGGTGATTTCGGGAAGGGTCGACATCTTGATCGGGTTGCCGGCGGCGGTGAAGCCGGGGCCACCGGGGCGGGCAGTAACAGGAATAACCATGTTCCGGGCTTGTAACTGTGGGTCCTTCAGAACCTCCAGCATGTCCTGCACGCGGCCGGTCGGCACACCTGCCGCCTCGAGCGCGGCGATCCAGTGCGCCTTCGGCCTTTCCAGCGTCACCCCCTCGATGATCCGCTTCAGAAGGTGGACGTTCTCGCACCGCTTGCCGTTCGTGGCGAAGCGCGGATCGGTGGCAAGGCCGGGCTGGCCGAGCGCCGCAGCCAGCTTTGCGAAGAGGGCATCGTTACCGGCAGCGATGACGAAGAACCCGTCCGATGCGCGGAAGGTCGAGAAAGGGGTGATCGTCGGGTGCCGGGCGCCCGTCGGGCCGGGTGCCTTGCCCGTTGCCGAGGCGATGGCGACGGCGTGTTCGAGGACCGCGACCTGGGCATCCAGCATGGCGATGTCGATCTTCGCGCCCATCCCCATTCGCTCGCGCTGATAAAGCGCGGCAAGAACGCCCTCGGTCAGGTACATCCCGGCGATGATGTCGCCGATCGAGGCGCCGACCCGCACCGGCGGTCCGCCTTCCTCCCCCGTGATCGACATCACGCCGCCGCGCGCCTGAACGACCATGTCGTAGGCGGGCTTCATCTTCTCGGGCCCGGTATGGCCGAAGCCCGAGACGGCGCCGTAGATCAGGCGGGGATATTGCGCGTGAAGCGTGTCCCAGCCATAGCCCAGCCGCTCCATCACGCCGGGCCGGTAGTTCTCCAGAAGGACGTCGGTGCGGGCGAGGAGCCGCTCGAAAAGGGCGCGGTCATCCTCCGCCTTCAGGTCCAGCGCGACCGAGAGCTTGCCGTGGTTCAGCCCGGCGAAATAGGCGCTTTCGCCTTGGGTGAAGGGCGGGAAGGCACGCGTGTCGTCGCCGGTGCCGGGCCGTTCGACCTTGATGACGCGGGCGCCGAGGTCGCCCAGCGTGACCGAGGCGAAGGGGCCTGCAAGGACATGGGTCAGGTCAAGGACGGTGATCCCGTCGAGCGGTGCGGGCATGGGATTCTCCGGTTTGCGCGGCGCCATACTGCCCGGCGCCCGTGACGGAAACCTTGCGCCAGATCAGGAGACACCCCGATCACGCATTGCCCCAGGTCCAGACCATCAGCGGCACCGGCGCGACGGCAAGCGCGATGGTCAGAAGCGTGATCCATGGCCGGAAGAGGCCCGAGAGGCCGACGACCAGCATGATGCCGCCGCCACCGCCCAACAGACCGTTGCCGGGAACGTTGAGAACGAGGGCAAGGAGAAGATAGCGCCAGCCAAAGGTCATCCGGCCGAGCCTGCCGGGAAGTGCCGCGCGCAGCGCCTCGATCCGCTCGGCCGGGGTCAGCGTCATCATGCGGTCGAGGAAGGCGGTGGCACGGGCAAGGCCGAGGTCGGACAGGATGCCGCGCAGCCAGCCGGGCGGCAGAAGGTAGCCGGCGCAGAATGCCAGCATCAGACCGAAAAGGGTGGAGAGGTAAACCGGCAGCACCGCATCTGGCCCCTGCATCATCAGGATGGTCAGGCCGATCTCGATCCCCGGAACGTAGGGGATCGCGATCAGGACGGCGTAGCTGAGATAGACGAGGCCAAGAACGAGGTAGAGCGTGACCTCGCCCTCGCCGGGATGAAGGTCCGATTGCGCCTCGGCCCAGACCATCATCCGGTGCGCGGCAAAGGCGACCGCCACGACCAGTGCAATGCGCGCCGCGAGCCTGAGTGCCGCAGCGCTGCGGGGGGTCACGCCTCGCCCCGGAAGCCCGTGGCGACGACGAATTTCTCGGAACTGTCGGTGCGCGAGGCCGGCGGCTTGACGTTCGCCACCTTGTCGAAGCGCTGTTTTAGGAGGGTCTGGAGCGAGCCCTCGGCGCCGCCGGCGAGGACCTTGGCGACGAAGGTGCCGCCAGGTTCCAGAACGTCGAAGGCAAACTCGGCCGCCGCCTCGCAGAGCGTGACGATCCTCAGGTGATCGGTCTGCCGGTGCCCCGAGGCCGCCGCCGCCATGTCAGACATGACCACGTCCGCCCGGCCGCCAAGCCAGGCCTTTACCTTCTCCTCGGCGCCGTCCTCGAGGAAGTCGAGCTGGTGAATCTCGGCTCCGGCGATCGGCTCGACCTCCTGCAGGTCGACGCCCAGCACCGTGCCGCGTGCCTTGCCCGACTTCTCGCCGAGCGCGTTCACCCGTGCCACGGCGACCTGGCACCAGCCACCGGGCGCGCAGCCAAGGTCAACGACCCGGGCGCCGGGCACGAGGAAGCCGTACTTGTCGTCCAGTTCCAGGATCTTGAAGGCCGCGCGTCCGCGATAGCCCTCGCGTTTGGCCTTGGCGACATAGGGGTCGTTTAGCTGCCTCTCGAGCCAGCGGGTAGAGGAGAGCTTGCGCCCCTTCGCCGTCTTGACCTTGACCCTCAGATCGCGCTGTCCGCGCCCCGAGGATGGTTTCTTGACCATCCCGCGTGCCTCCTTCGTGCGTTCCACATAATGGATTTGGCGAAGACCACAAGCTTGCCTCGTTTCCATGAAGTGCAACGCAAGCAGGCCCGTGCGTTGGCGCTGCAACGGCGTTCCGGGGCGCTTCATGGTGCGCCCCACCTCCAGCGGTGCAGGTGATCGCGACGTCGCAAAAGCGCCAGCCCGTCGGGGTGGGCCGGCGCTCGGCCCTGCGCCTTCGGCGCGTACCGGGCCGAAGTCAGAACGGGCCGTCTTCCAGCACCCCGTCCGCCGACATCTGGGCGTAGAGAAGCCCCTCGCGCAGGCCGCGATCGGCGACCGACAAGCGATCCGTCGGCCAGACCCTCATCAGCGCCTGGAGGATCGCCGCACCCGACATGATCAGCGAATGCCGGTCGCGGCCGATCCTGGGATCGGTACGGCGGCCCTCGGGCCCAAGCGACAGGTAATCGCGGATCACCGCGTCGATCTGGTCCGAGGTCATCCGAAGCCCATCGACCTTGTTGCGGTCATAGCGGCGCAGGCCCAGATGGCTCGCCGCGACGGTGGTGACGGTCCCCGAGGTGCCGATGATCTGGAAGCCGTCGCGCGCCTGTTCGGCCGAATAGGGCGAGAAGTTCGCCAGGTTCTCCTCGAAGAACCAGCTCATCAGCGCGAAGCGCGCGGCGTCGTCCTCGACATCGCGGAACTGGTCCTTCAGCGTCGCCACGCCGAGGGGAACGCTGATCCAGTCGACCACCTTGGCGGTCGGGAACGGGCTTTCGGGCGGATGGAAACCGGCATGCAGCCGCATGATCGCGCGCGGCCGCTCCAGGAACGGCACGCGGGAAAGGTCGATCCAGACGAGCTCCGTCGAACCGCCGCCGATGTCGACGACCAGGAGCTGATCGGTCTTGGTCGAAACCAGCGGCGCGCAGGAGACGACGGCAAGTCGCGCCTCTTCCTCGGGCTGGATCAGGTCGAGCTTCAGACCGGTCTCGCGCGCCGCGCGGGCAACGAACTCGGCACCGTTCCTGGCGCGCCGGCAGGCCTCGGTCGCAACAAGGCGGGCGCGCCTGACGCCGTGTTTCTCGATCTTCTTGCGGCAGATATGCAGCGCCTGGATCGTCCGCGCCATCGACTGGCGCGACAGCTTGCCCGTGGCCTCGAGCCCCGCGCCCAGCTGCACCGATTTCGAGAAGCTGTCGACAACGTGAAACTGGCTGCCCTTGGGCTGGGCAATCAGCATTCTGCAACTGTTCGTTCCGAGATCGAGCGCCGCGTACAGCTCCGCCGGATCCGGCCTTGAGGGTGCAGGTGGCTCGACCGCCCTCGGGAACGCGCCCGCACCCTGGGGACGCCTGGGCGCCATCTGAACGCCCTCCAACTCTGGTTAGGTTGAAAGGTAGTCCGAATCCGACATTCCCGCAAGGCTCACACGTCAGAAGAGCATGTCCTCGTCGCCCTCGAGCGCGGCGCGAACGAACCCGTCCGGGTCGGCGCAGAACGCCCGCCAGAGGCGGAAATGGGCGATGTCGCGGAGCTCCACCTCGCGGAATCCGCCACGCGAGACCTCGAGAAGCTGCGCGCCAGGGACCGCCATCAGGATCGGCGAATGGGTCGCCATGATGACCTGCGCCCGGGCCTCGGCCTGGACCGAGGCGAGCAGGCGCAGCAGGTCGAGCTGGCGGCGCGGCGAGAGCGCGCTTTCCGGCTCGTCGAAGAAGTAGATGCCCTGGCGCCGGATACGCTCGTCGAAGAAGCGCAGGAAACCTTCGCCGTGCGAATGCGAAAGGAAGTCCGGCGGCGTGCTCTTCACGTCAAGCGCCGCCGCGTCGAGGTAGCGTGCGACCGAGAAGAAGGATTCGGCGCGGAAGAACCAGCCATTCGTGACCTTCGGCAGCCATGCCGCGCGCATGGCCTGGGCGAGCGTGCCACCGCTCCGGTCGATGGCCTGCGAATGGTCAACCGGCATATATCCCTTGCCGCCGCCCGCCTCGTCGTAGCCGGCCAGCGCCGCGACGGCCTCGATCAGCGTCGACTTGCCGGTGCCGTTCTCGCCGACGATGATCGTCACCGGCTCGGCGAACTCGATCTCGAAGTCAGCCCCCAGCCAGGGCAGGTCGAACGGGTAGGCCGGCGTCTCGGGCCAGCGCTCGGCCAGCACCGAGACGCGCTTGAGATAAGGTGCCGGCAGCCGTGTTTCCTTCGCCCTCCGAGCCATCTCGCGCCGTCCCCGCTGTCTCTTTTGGTCGCAAATATTCTCGGGGGTGATTTGCGCGCAGCGCAAGAGGGGACAGACAGCCCCCTTCTGCCGAGGCGAAGCCGAGGCCACCGAGAGGCCCCCGCCACCCTTTCCGGCCAGCGGCGGCCTCATCAAATGCATGAGAAAGTTTCATGGCCAGCCCCGTGGCGCCGGGGGCGCACATGGACTATCGCATTCCGGCGCGTCGCCCACGGCGCGCATCCTGTCGAAAACCGGCGTCGCCCCGACCTTGGCGCGCCGTATTGAGGGCCGGAAGGGAATCGCTGAGATGGCCGAGATCACTATCGTCTACTGGCGCGACATGCCGGCCCAGGTCATTGCCGGGCGCGGCCGCCGCGCGACGAAGGTGCAGCTCTCGGAACGGTTCGAACAGGCGATCGACCGGGCCGCGATGAAGTCGGGCGCGGTCGGAACGGACGCCTACCTTGCCGAATGGCGCAAGGGCGAGCCCGTGGAGGTTCCCGGGACGGATGCCGAGGCGACCGCGGCCGAGGCCGCGCGCATCGAGGCGGAGTACGATCAGGACCGGCTCAAGGCCCTGATCGAGACAGGTGGCTGGGCGAAGTAGCCCCGATATGTGGGAGAGGCTGATGGCGCTTCTGAAATTCCGCCGCGAGGAGACGCCGAAGGGCGCATCCGCCGAGGTCGAGGCTTTCCTCGAGGGCTACTCGATCGAGGTCATGCCGCGCACTGCCGAGAAGGTGCAAAGCTTCCGCGACCTGCTGCCCGCCGGCACCCGGGTCTACATCGCCCATATCGAGGGCACGCCAATCGAGGACATGGTTGCGACGGCCAGGCGCCTCGCGGCCGAGGGTTTTCCGGTGATGCCGCACTTCCCGGCGCGGATCATCAAGGACAAGGCGACGCTCGCCGACTGGATCGCGCGCTATCGTGGCGAGGCCGGTGTCGACCAGGCCCTGCTTCTCGGTGGCGGTGTCGCCACGCCGCACGGCGATTTCGACAATTCGATGCAGCTGATGGAGACGGGGCTCTTCGACGGCTTCACCCGGCTCCACATCGCAGGCCACCCGGAAGGCAACCGCGACATCGACCCCGACGGGTCGGACCGGAACGTCATGGAGGCGCTGCGCTGGAAACAGGCCTTCTCCGAGCGCACGGACGCGAAGATGGCCCTCGCCACCCAGTTCGCCTTCGAGGCTGGACCCGTCATCGCGTGGGCCGACCGGCTGAAGGCCGAGGGCATCCACCTGCCGATCCACATCGGCATCGCCGGGCCGGCGAAACTCCAGACGCTTCTGAAGTTCGCCATCGCCTGCGGTGTCGGCCCGTCGCTCAAGGTGCTCCAGAAGCGCGCCAAGGACGTGACCAAGCTCGTCCTTCCGTTCGAGCCGACCGAGCTTGTCGCCGCACTCGCCGCGCACAAGGCGGCGCATCCCGATTTCCTCGTCGAGCGGGTGCATGTCTTCCCGCTGGGCGGTATCGCCGCGTCCGCGACCTGGGCGCAGACAAACGGGGGGCGCTCGGGCGTTCCCGCCAGCCAGGCCTGAAGGCCCGAAATCTAGGACAGAACATGACCCGCACCGTGATCGAATCGAAGACCAAGACCGTCGTCATCGGCTTCGACGAGCCCTTCTGCGTCATCGGCGAGCGGATCAACCCGACCGGCCGCAAGAAGCTGGCGGCCGAGCTCGAGGCCGGGGACTTCACGACGGTCGAGAAAGACGCGCTCGAGCAGGTCGCCTGCGGGGCGATGGTGCTCGACGTGAACTCGGGGGCCGTCTTCACCAACAAGATGGCCGAAGACCCGCGCTACGCCGACAACAACTTCGTCGAGCCGCCGCTGATGCGGGAACTCGTGACGCGCATCCAGTCCATCGTCGATGTGCCCCTGTGCATCGACAGTTCGGTGCCGGGTGCGCTCCAGAACGGGCTCGAGGCGGCCGAGGGCCGTCCGCTCCTGAACTCGGTCACCGGCGAGGAGGAGCGGCTGGAACTCGTCCTGCCGCTGGTCAAGAAGTACAACGTTCCGGTCGTGGCGATCTCGAACGACGACACGGGTATCTCGGAAGACCCCGAGGTGCGTTTCGCCGTGGCGAAGAAGATCGTCGAGCGGGCGGCGGATCACGGCATCCCGGCGCATGACATCGTGGTCGATCCCCTCGTCATGCCGGTGGGCGCGATGGGCTCGGCCGGCCAGCAGGTCTTCACGCTGGTCCGGCGCCTCCGCGACGAGCTGGGCGTGAACACCACCTGCGGCGCCTCGAACATCTCGTTCGGCCTGCCGCACCGGCACGGCATCAACGGGGCCTTCCTGCCGATGGCGATCTGCGCCGGCATGACCTCGGCGATCATGAACCCGGTCCGCCAGCAGGAGATGGAGGCGATCCGCGCCGCCAACTTCCTGATGAACCACGATCCGAACGGCGGTGAATGGATCCGGTTCAGCCGCGTCGTCGATGCGGTCGCCGAAGGCGCGAGTTTCGCCGAGGCCTCTGCCGCAGCGCAATCGTCGGGCAGGGGCGGCCGCGAGGGGCGCCGCCGGCGGGGGTAATCCTCAGCCGGACCAGTCCCTCATAGAGCGTTCCCTGCGAAATACCGACTTTTCGTTCACCCGGCCCGGCGCTATGGTTGCGTTGGCCTTAGTCTGGTCGGCGGCCCGGACCATTCGAGGCGATCAGCTGGAACGCGCTCGCGCGTAAAGGGCTTTCCGCCAGCCTTCCAGCACCAATCGTCAGAAGGTCTGGCGAGACCTTTCCACACAGCGCGCGTCGTTGCCTCGCCCCTGGTCCGGGTCGCGCCGCCTGCGCGTCCGATTCAGGGCGCCCCGACATGCTTGGCCAGCTTGCCCAGCGTCTGAAGGCCCAGCTCGTAGGCGCCGAAGCCCTTGGCGTCGTCATGCTCCTTCTGGCTGGAAAAGACCATCGACAGCGTCACCTTGGTTCGACTGCCAAGATCCTCGAACGTCGCCGAGGCGTCCGCGTGCTTCGGCCCGTTCTCGCCCCAGTGGAGCGTGTAGGTGATGCCCTTGTCGCGGTCGAACTCGGAATACTTGTGGTGGTTCGGAAAGACCGTGCCGTCCGGCGCGATCATGTCGAAGACCCATTCGCCGCCCGGTTTCAGCGCGATCCGGTCGGTCCGGCAGGAAAACCCGTCCGGCCCCCACCATTTCGGCAGCGCCTCGGGATCCGACCAGGCGCCCCAGACGACGTCGCGCGGAGCGGCGATCTCGCGTTCCAGCACCATCGTGCGCTCGGCCACACCGCTAAGGTTGGCAAGCCCCGCGCCGAAGCCCTGCCGGTAGCCCTGTTCCATGTCCTCGGCCAGCGACGAGAGCTGCACCGTGACCAACAGCCTGCTCTGGCCCGCGTCCTCGGTGAAGTCGGCGGTGACGAGCGCGGCGGACTGCCGGACGCCCTCGCACGAGACGACCTCGTAGTTCACGCTGCGGGCCGACGGCACCATGTCGAGCCAGCCGCCCTCGACGCGGATGTCGGGCTCATCCTTCACCTTGCAGAGCGAGATCTCGCGCCCGCCCACGCGCGGCTCGGACTCGAGGATCTCGACCGTGACGCCCGGGGCGGGCGACGACCAGATGGCGCGGGCGGCGGGCGATACCCAGGCGTGCCAGAGCGTGTCGACAGGCGCCGCGATCGTCCGGTCGAAGGTCAGGGTGGTGGTCCGGCTGGCGGTCATGTCATCAGCTCCCTTGCGCAGTCTTCCAGTTGGTCGCACGCGGTGTTCCAGCCGCTCTCGAACCCGCCGTTGCGGTTGTCGGCGGCATCCTTGGCCGAACGGTGCCGTGCCACCGCAACATGCCGGGTGCCGGCGCCCTCGGGCGCGAACGTCAGGACGGCGGTGAAGTTCGGGCCGAAGCCGGTGTCTGGCGTCTCGAAGGGCGAGAAGTCCTCGCCCAAGAGGTCCGTGAAGACGAGCTTGCGCTCGGGCACCACCTCGAGGAACGAGCCTTCCGCCGTCATGCCGGGGCCGTCCGGTCCCGCCGTCACCATGCTGAACCGGCCGCCCGGGCGCAGGTCCATGACGGCGCTGCTCAGATACCAGGGCTTTGGCAGGTACCACTTGCAGAAATGCTCGGGTTCGGTCCAGCAGCGCCAGACGATGTCGGGCGGCGCGTTCAGAACCCGTTCCAGCACGATATCGCGCTCGGGGTCGATCTTCATGGTCTAGTCCTTGATGAGACAGTCGGGGAAGGGGCGGGGCGCGGGCGGCCGGGTCACTTCATGAGGGTCTGGGCATATTCCTCGAGCTGCGTCACCACCGTGCCCCAACCGTCGTGGAAGCCCATTTCCTCGTGCTGCTTGCGCGTCTCGGGATTCCGGTGCCGGGCGATCGCAGTGTACCGCGTGCGGCCGCCTCCGATGTCCTCGAAGGTGACGATCGCCGTCATGAAGGGTTCGGGTGCGGGCTTCCATCCCTCGGTATAGGCGTCGGTAAAGACCAGCTTCTCGTTCGGGACGACATCGAGATAGACGCCGTTGTTCTCCATCCGGTTGCCGTCGACGTCGAAGGTCGTGTTGAAGACCCCGCCGACACGGGGGTCAAGCCGGCAATCGACCACCTTGTGCGGTCTCGGAACGAAGAAATGCGGCAGATGTTCCGGGCTGGTCCAGCATTCGTAGAGAAGCTCGCGCGGCGCTGAGATTTCGCGGACGAGTTCGAGGTCGGTTTCGGGATCGAGTTTCATTTCGAGCGTTCCTTCATCAGTCGTGTCACGTAGTCGTCCAGCCGGTCGAGCCGTGCTTCCCAGATCTTGCGCTGTTCCTCGATCCAACCCTGAGCCTGGG
>JBNLCA010000519.1:0-2511 GCA_050303575.1 Paracoccaceae bacterium | reverse complement strand
CGATGGTCGAGGCCATGTTGCCCAGGACCCGCGGCAGAAGCCGCACGGTCGCGTCGATCATCGCCTGCGCGGCGATCTCGCCACCGGTCATGACGAAATCGCCGAGCGATATCTCCTCGACGCCGTAGGCATCCAGCACGCGCTGGTCGACCCCCTCGAACCGGCCGCAGAGCAGCGTCACGCCCTCGGCATCGGCGAAGCGGCGGGCGTCGGCCTGCCGGAACGGCTTGCCGCGCGGCGAGAGATAGACGACCGGCCAGCGCGCCCGGTCGGCGGTCGTCCCCTCGGCGGCGGCATCCAGCGCGCGCGCCACCACGTCGGCGCGCAGCACCATTCCGGCGCCGCCTCCCGCGGGCGTGTCGTCGACGTTGCGGTGCCGGCCTTCGCCGAAGGTGCGCAAATCGATCGTCTCGAGTCCCCAAAGCCCCATGTCGAGCGCCTTGCCGGTCAGCGAAAGGCCCAGTGTGCCGGGGAAGGCGCCGGGGAACAGGGTGATCACCTTCGCCCGCCAGGCGCCCTTGAGGCTGAGCCCGGTGCCCAGCTCTCGCGGGCGGGCCGAGGCCTGGATCGAGAGGCGTCCGTGGGATTTGGGCGTTTCCGGCATGGCCGACCTATGGCACGGGCCGCAGCCGCCGAAAAGACCTCAGGCCGCGGGGACCAGAAGCGCGCTTACCCGCGCGCTCAGCTCGCGCAGCGCCTCGGCCGCCGCCGGGCCGCCGCCCGCGATCGCCTTCGCCGCGGCCTCGAGCCTTGTGGCCGAGGGCATCTCGGCGGCCGCCGAGGGCATGATCTCGACCAGCGCCAGCGCGTCGCGCGCCGTGTCCTCGATGACCTGCGGCACCCAGGTCGACAAGGCTCGCGTGATCGACTTGCCGATCAGCCCCTCGCCGGTGACGCCGCGCGCGATGATCGGGCTCAGCGCCAGCATCGCCTGCGCCTGCGCCTGGACCACCGTGTCGCCGCGCGAAGCGGCGAGCGCCTTCAGGACCGGCGCGCCCATGCCCGCCTTCTCGACCGACGAGACGACCTCGGCGATCGCCTCGCGCGGAGCCTGCCGGGGGCCAAGATCGGACAGGTGCATCAGCACCCCCTCGACGAAGGCGGCATCGACCGGCTGGCCCGGCATCGGCGGCACGCTGACATCGAGGATGCCCGAGCCGATCTCGAGACCCTGGCCCGGTCCGCGGAAGGCGTAGTTCGCTTCCGGCGGCTGGAGCAGCCGCGCCGTCGTCACGCCCAGCATCGAGATCAGGATCGGCAGGAGGCCCGGAAGCGGCGGATGCAGGCCCGCGACGGCGGCCATGCCGCGTCCGAGGATGATGCAGAAGGTGACCAGAACCATCTGGGTCGAGAAGACCAGAAGCGGCCAGGCGATGGCGCGGGGTGTACGCCATGCCTCGGGCGTCTGCGGCCAGTCGAACGGCCGCACGACATAGAGCCAGAGCATGAAGATCGCCGCGAAGGCCGGGACAATGGTTATTCCATGACCCGAGAGCCCGGCGTAGAGCGGCCCCGAATAGACGAGCGCCGAGGTCGCGAAATATGCGCGATCGCGGAGGTTCATGGCAGACGTCCCCAACCTGGTCGAACCGTTAACGATCACATTAAGGATTTCGCGCGTGGCACGAATGTGGCGCGACTGGATCGCTTTTCGGATCGTCAGCTTTCGCTTTGCGAAAAAAGTCCGTCCGGCGGGTCGGCGATGATCCGGCCTGCCGACAGATCGACGGTCGGCACGATCTCGTGCGTGAAGGGGACCAAGATGGTCTGTCCATTGGCCGGGCGCACCTCGAGAAGGTCGCCCGCGCCGTGGTTGTGGACCGCGATGACGGTGCCGAGCGTGGTGCCCCCGGCATCGAGCATCTGAAGGCCGATCAGGTCGGCATGGTAGAATTCGTCGTCCGGCAGCGCCGGAAGCCTTTCGCGCTCGGCGAAAAGCCGGGTGCCTTTCAGCGCCTCGGCCTCCTCGCGCGTCTCGACGCCCGTCAGCCGGGCGGCGAACCCGTTGGGGATGGCGCGGGTGATGGTCACGCCGAATCTTCTGGCGCCGTCCTCCGTGTAAAGCGGCGCATAATCAGCGATGGCCTCGGGCTCGGCGCAGAAGCTTTTCAGCCGCACCTCGCCCTTGACCCCGAAAGCCCCCGCAAGGGCCCCGACGCAGACGCGCCCAGCGCTCATGGGCGTGCTCCCGAGCAGAAGCCTCGTTCGTCTATCGCTCCACCGGCATCGAGACAGCTGTCCACGTACAGGAAACGCTCGACCTTCATGCCGAGCCAGATACCAAGCACGAGGACAGCGATGTTCAGCGGGCGGAACACGAGTGCTTACTCCGACGCGGTTTCCTCGGCCGGGGCCTCGGCGGGCGCTTCTTCGACAGCCGGTTCCTCGGCTGGCGCGTTCGCGGCGGCTTCCTTCTCGGCCTTGGCGGCTGCACGCTCCTGCGCGGCCTTGCCCGGGGTGCCCTTGTTCGGGTTCGAGCGCTCCTTCTTGGTCAGGACGCCGGCGGCTTCC
>JBNLCA010000518.1:0-15483 GCA_050303575.1 Paracoccaceae bacterium | reverse complement strand
CCGCCGGCAAGGACGGTGACGACCGAGGCCTGCAGGAAGGACGAGGCGTGGCCGTTGCCGAGGCTCCAGTCGACGACCAGGGGAATCAGCATCGTCGCCCCGAGCGCCGCGACGAGTAGGCCGATGACATATCCGACGGGGCGCAGATCGGGCATGGCGCAGGCTTGGCGGCGAGGCCGGGGTCTGTCAAGGCAGCGGTCCGAAGCCGGATTGGACCCGATCGGTGGACAATCCCGACCGTAATCCCTTGCAGAGCCGTTGTTTTGTCGCTGAGAAGGGGACTAATTGTCACACCTTCGGCGGATGTCCGCGCCTCGGCGCCACATTCTTGTCAAAGTGTTTGCGCGAATCTCACGAACGGATAATTGTGGGACCAGTTAAGACGCTTTGTGTGCCAGTAACGAGTCTCAAAAGGCAGGGGGCTGTCCAAAATGTGGTTGGAATATTCGCTCGCAGCGCTCTTCGTGGCGCTTGTGCTCAGATTTGGTCGCCGGTGGCTTGATATGGCGCGTGGCGCCAAGCAGGTCCGCGACCAGAGGGTTCTCTCGGATCACCTCGACTGGGAGCGGCATGGCGACACCGGACGTCTGCGCAAGTCGACCGGGATCTTCTCGAAGTACAACAATCGCTGATCTGACCTGAGGGTCGGGGGCATGGGGTCGCGGTCAACCGCGGCCCTTTTCGCGTACGCGGGCCAGGTGGAAGGCCGCGGCGCCACCAGCGATCAGGATGGCTGCGGGCCAGAAGCCGCGCGGCAGCGCCTCGCCCATCACGAGCACGGCCAGCGCGGCACCGAGCGTTGCCGCGACCGAGCCGATCTGGCTCATGTAGACCGGGCCGGCGAGGCGCTGGAGCCGGAACTGGAACAGGTATTGCAGGCCAAGGACCGCCGCGCCGGTGGCGGCGAGATGCAGCGTTCGCGCGTCGGGGGAAGGAAGACCCTCGACCGTCAGTGCCGCGGGCATCGCGGCCAGGCCTCCGGCCAGCATGGTCAGGGCGGCAAGCGGCAGGGGCGCCGCGCCCGCCGGCCAGAAGCGCGTGCGGTAGATGTTGCCCATCGCCAGGATCAGCGGAATGGCCGAGGCAAGCAGGGTCCAGCCGGCATCCGCTTGGGTTCCGGACGCCTTCCCGAGCGCCAGGGTCAGCCCGCCGGCAAGGCCCGCAGCGACGGCGAGGAGGCGCAGGGGCGTTGCGCGATCCATCCCAAGGGGCACGGCGATCAGGAAGGTCAGCAGGACCGGAAAGGCGAAGGTCAGCGAGATGTAGGCCGCGCCGACGTGGGCAACCGAAAGGTAGCCCATGGCGCTGGGCACCGCCGCAAAAAGCCCGGCTCCCGTAGCGTAGGCCCCCAGACGGCGGGCGTCGGCGAGCTGGCCCGAGGCGATGGCGAGCGCGGTCAGCGTCGCTCCGGCGCCGGTCAGCACGAAGGCCAGGAACCAGAGCATCTGGGCGCCGCCGGACGCGGCAAGTTTCGAGATCAGCACCGAAACGGCAAGGAGGCCGCCGACGCCCAGAAGGTGAAGCGGCGCGGAAAGCGCGGCAAAAGGCGACGGTGCCGCCGGAAGGGCGGGGTGTGGCAGGGCGGACATTGCGGAGGCTTCCTCTGGCGGGTAAGATTCTTGATGAAATGTATCTAGATAGAAAGTATCTTGATGTCAAGACAAATGGAGTCCGGCGTGGGCGACCGGGCCGGACAGGCGGTCGCCCAGTGGCGCACGGAACGGCCGGGCGCGGATTACCTGCCGATGGAGATCCTGGGCCGGATTTCCGAGATCGGGCTGAGGACGGCGCGCGACCACATCGAGCCTCTGATCGCACGCCACGGGCTGCAACGCGCGGACCTCGACGCGATCCTGACGCTCAGGCGGGCGGGGCCGCCCTACCGGCTGACGCCGACGCAGCTTTTCGAGGCAATGATGATGAGCTCGGGCGGGATGACGAGCCTGATCGACCGGCTGGAAAAGGCGGGGTGGGTGGGGCGTTCGCCCAACCCCGACGACCGGCGCGGCACGCTGGTCACGCTGACGCCCGAGGGGCTTAAGCTGACCGAGGCGCTGCTGCCGGACATGATCGCCGGTCAGGCGCGGCAGCTGGCGGCGCTGGACGAGGCCGAACGCGCCGAACTGGCGCGGCTGCTGGAAAAGATGCTTGCCGGCCTCTGACCGTCAGCCGACGTGGAAGAGCGTCGAGAAGAGCCGCGGGTCGATGCTTTCCGAGGCGAAGGTCGGCCCCTCGGTGAGGACGCTGACCGCGTCGTGGCTGTGCAGGCTTTCCTGGTGACTTGCGACCACGCGGAAATCGCCGATCCGCTGGTCCGCGACCAGCCGCTCCGCGAAGAGCCGCGCCGCGTCCTCGACGAAGATCGGGTTGGCGGCATTCAGTTCGGCGAAGGCCTGCTCGTCCTCACGCTTCACCATGACCTGCGTCTCGGTCGGTACCGCGGCGCGGGCAAGCTCGATCAGGTCCTCGAACCACAGGCACGGGCCGTCCTCGGCCACCGCCGAGATACGCGCCACCGAACGCTGCGAATGCGGCGTGGCGAGCTGGCCCCGGAACTGGCGCGCATGTTCGGAAAGTTCAAGCGAACAGGGGCAAGTCGAGGAATAGACGTAGTCGAGATGCATGATTTTCTTCACCACGCCCGCCGTCTCGACCAGTTCCAGCGCGATGTCGTAGTACTGCCAGCCGCCAAGGCCCGAGCGCAGCGACGGCACCTTCACCGGGAATGAGAACCGCATCTGGATGCGCGCATCGAAGCTGCCGAGGTCGGCCTTGTAGTCCGCCAGAGCCGCCTCGATCACGCCGAACGAGAAGGTCTCGTCGGCGTGACGGTAGAAGGACCGCATGATGCGGCTCATGTTGATGCCCTTCTTCTCTGCATCGAGGCTGACTGTGCCGGTGACCGACGTCTCAAGAACCACGTCGCCGTCGCCGCGGGTCAGGAAGCGGATCGGCAGGCGGAAGTTCGAGATGCCGACATGCTGTATCGGACGCCGGGCGCCCCGGATCAGGCTTTCCGGTCCGTTCTGCAGGTCTGGCAAGGTGGCGCGGTAGCTCTCGTCCGCCGCGAAATCCTCGGGGTAGGCGCGGGCCAGCGCAGGATAGTTCGACAGCTCGCGCCCCGGGATCAGCCGACCGATCAGCGGATCGAGCGTCGCGATCTCGGTCTCGCTGGCGCGGGTTGCCCACGCGCGCAGGAGCCGCAGCGCCTCGGCCGCCTGATCGCGACTCGGTTCCTGGTCAAGACCGATGTGATGGATGTTCATGACGCCCCCCAAGGCTGAACGCGGTACCTTCACCTTATACGAGCGCACCCATCAATCAGATCATCCTGATGAGCCGCCCAGCGTACCGTCACACTGCCTCGAGAGCCTGCAGGAGATCGGCAAGCAGGTCGCCGGTATCCTCAAGCCCGACCGAAACGCGGATGGTCCCCGGCGTGATGCCGACCACGGCGCGCTGCTCGTCGGTCAGACGCTGGTGGGTGGTCGTCGCCGGATGGGTCACGATGCTCTTGGCGTCGGCGAAGTTGTTCGAGATGATGAAGAGCTTCAGCGCGTTCATGAAGCGGAACGCGCCCTCCTTGCCGCCTGCCAGGTTCACCGACAGCACCGTGCCGCCGGCTTCGTAGAGCTTTTTCGAGACGGCGTGCTGCGGATGGCTGGGCAGGTCGGGATAGAAGAGCCGGTCGACCTTGCGGTGCGCTTCCATTGCCTTGCCGATCGCCAGCGCCGAGGCGGTCTGCGCCCGCACGCGCAGGTCCAGCGTCTCGAGGCCCTTGAGACCGATCCAGGCGGCGAACGGGTTCATCGCGCCGCCGGTGTGCTTCATGTAGGGCTCGATCTTGCCGCGGATCAGTTCGCGCCGGCCGAGGATCATGCCGCCCAGGCACCGGCCCTGGCCGTCGACATGCTTGGTGGTCGAATAGACGACGAGGTCGGCGCCGGATCTCACGGCGGAGGAATAGACCGGCGTCGCCATCGCGTTGTCGACGATCAGGATCGCGCCGACCTTGTGGGCGAGCTCGGCGACATGGGGCACGTCGATCACTTCGAGCATCGGGTTCGAGATCGACTCCATGAAGACGACGCGGGTGTCCGGTCGGATCGCCGCCTCCCAGGCCTTGTTGTCGGTACCGTCGACGAAGGTCACCTCGACACCGAACCGGCCGAGGACGTCCTCGAGCACGTAGAGACACGAGCCGAAGAGCGCGCGGGACGAGACGACGTGGTCGCCGGCCTTGAGAAGCGAGGTCAGCGCGCCCGAGACGGCGGCCATGCCCGAAGCCGCAGCAAACGCGTCCTCGGTTCCCTCGAGCGCGGCGAGGCGCTCTTCGAACATGCGGACGGTCGGGTTGCCGTAGCGGGCATAGATGAACTCGTCCTCACCGGCCTTCTTGAAGCGCGCCTCGGCGGCCTCGGCCGTATCGTAGACGAAGGCCTGGGTCAGGAACATCGCCTCGGAAATCTCGCCATACTGGCTGCGGCGGATCCCGGCCTGCACGGCCTGAGTGCGTGGTTTCCAGGTGTCCATCGGCCCCTCCGTCGGGCAAAGAAAAACCCCCGGACCGAAAGAGGCCGGGGGCGTGCCCTGGGTCCTCTTTAGCGGCATGTTTAACGTGGCCCGCAATCCGGAGACAAATCGCCACATCAGGCGGAATAGACCCATCGCGTGGGGCGGTCAAGACACGTCACGCCCCTGTAACCGGCGCTTCACGCCCATGTCGTACGCTTGGCCTATCACGCGAACGCAAGATCCAGTGGGCCGGAGCCTGCCATGCCGCTTGTCGCGATGAACGCCGCCTCGACCGCCGTTGCCGGTCTTGCCGTGCTGAGGCAGACCCTGGCGGATCTGCCGCCGGACGCGCGGATCACCATCATGATCCACGGCTACAAGTTCGAGCCGGGCGAGCCGCACCGCCATATCCTGTCGTTCGCGCCGACCGAGGAGGACGCGCGCGCCGTCTCGTGGCCGCGCCACCTGCGTGTCGGGCCGCGCCACATGGGCATCGCCTTCGGCTGGATCAGCACCGGAAGCCTGTGGCGCGCCTGGGCCGAGGCCGAGCGGGCGGGCCGCGCGCTGGGCCGGCTGCTGGCCGAACTGGCGAAGGCGGGCCGCCAGGCCGACATCATCGCCCATTCGCTCGGCGCGCGGGTCGCGCTGGCGGGGCTGCGCCGGGCGCCCGCCGGATCGGTGCGCCGCGCCATCCTGATCGCGCCGGCCGAGTTCCGCGACGCCGCAGAGGCGGCGATGGCCTCGCCCGCCGGGCGCAGTGCGGACGTCCTCAACGTGACGAGCGGCGAGAACGACATCTTCGACACGCTGGTCGAATGGCTGATCGCGCCGCACGTCATCGGCGCCCGCACGCTGGGCGAGGGGCTGCGCGTGCCGGTCGCGAACTGGACCGAGCTCAGGACCGACGATCCCGCGACGCTGGCGGCGCTCGCCGGCCTGGGTTTCCGCATCGCGCCTCCGGTGCGCCGCATCTGCCACTGGTCGGGATACCTGCGCCCGGGGCTCTTCCCGCTTTACCGCGCCGTCCTGTCGGGATCGCTGCCGATGCAGGCGCTGCGCACCGCGCTGCCGGCCCGCCGCCCGCGGTCGCGCCTTCTTGAGCGGATTTCGGGCCTGGTGCCCTTGCCCTTCGGCCGGAAAGCGTCATCCTGACCGCTTCACCGGACAGGGGGACATCATGGCGGACATCGAGCTTTACTACTGGCCCACGCCGAACGGCTGGAAGATTTCCATCGCGCTGGAAGAGATGGAGCTCCCCTACAAGCTGAACCTCGTCAACATCGGCAAGGGCGAGCAGTTCGAGCCCGATTTCCTGAAGATCTCGCCCAACAACCGGATGCCGGCGATCACCGATCCCGACGGTCCGGACGGCAAGCCGATCTCGATCTTCGAATCGGGGGCGATCCTGCAGTATCTCGCGCGGAAGACCGGCAAGTTCGGCGGCCCGACCGAGCGCGACCGGATCGCCGTCGACCAGTGGCTGATGTGGCAGATGGGCGGGCTTGGCCCGATGGCGGGCCAGGCGCACCATTTCCTGAAATACGCGCCCTCCATGGACCCGCCGAATGACCTGCCCTATGCCAAGGACCGCTACCGCAACGAGGTCTCGCGCCTGCACCGCGTCCTCGACACGCAGCTCGGCAAGGGCCGGTTCGTGGCGGGCGATTTCTTCTCGATCGCAGACATGGCGATCTGGCCCTGGGCCTCGCTCTGGGAAGGGCAGGAGCAGAATATCGACGACAAGCCCAACATGAAGCGCTGGCTCGACGAGGTCGGCGCTCGGCCGGGCGTTCAGAAGGGTCGCGCGGTGGCGGCCGAGATGCGCTCGAACCTGCAGGCCGACAAGAAGGCCCAGGAAATCCTGTTCAGGCAGAAGGGCTGAGAGGGACAAATCTCTTCGAAGAGATTTGTAAAAGCCATCGAAGGCTTTTGGGCGGTATTCACTCGGCCGCCGGTTCCTCGTCCTCGATCAGGTATTGCTGAAGCGAGACGATCTGAATCCAGAGGAAGAGGAAGAGCGCGATCGGGAAGCCGAACGTCTCGATCGCGACCCAGGTGTCGGTCGACATCGTGCGCCAGATGATCTCGTTGCCTATGGCGAGGGCGGCGAAGGCCGCGCAGAGGCGCTTGGTCAGGATCATCCAGCCCTCGTGGCGCATGTGCAGGATTTCGCCCATCACATATTCCAGCCACGAGCGCTTGAGCAAAAGCCCGAGACCCAGGATCACCGCGAAGAGGCCGTAGACGATGGTCGTCTTCATCTTGAAGAACGACTCGTTGTTGAACCAGACGGTCATCCCCCCGAAGACGATGACAAGAACGGCGGTCACCACCTGCATCCGCGAAACCCGGCCCGAGAGCTTCCACAGAAGGAAGATCGAGAGAAGCAGCAGCGGCACGAAGGCCGCCGTCACCACGATGAAGCCGGAATAGGCCTGACCGCCGATCTGGTAGGTCTGGTCCTTGAGCGCGGTATAGGCGGCGAAGAACGCCAGCGCCGGGCCGAACTCCAGCACCGCCTTCACCACCGGGTTGATCGTCTTCTCGGCCATCGGATCCTCCTAACCGCCCATCTCTACTATCACGGCTCCGGCCGCGATCAATGCCATGAGCGCAAATCGCCTCGGTCCGACCCGGTCGCCGAGCAGCAGCCAGCCGATCAGCGCGGCGAAGACCGTCGAGGTCTCGCGCAGCACCGCCGCCTCGCCGACCTTGTCGAGCCGGGTGGCCAGCATGATCGCGCCGAAGCTGAAATAGGCGACGATAGCCCCGATCAGCCCGCGTTTCAGCAGCGGCACGAAGTCCGCGGCCGGAAGGCGGCTCCATCGCCGCCAGGTGATGGCCGGGATGAACCATCCGTCGATCATGAAGAACCAGGCGAGGAACGTGAACGGATCGGCCGTCGCGCGGATGCCGTAGGCGTCGTAGGTCGTATAGGCGGCGACGGTCGCCCCGGTGATGAAGGCAAGGCCAAGGGCCGGCACCAGCGTCTCGCGGTCCACCGTCGTGTGGATCAGGTTGTAGACCGAAAGGCCGAAGATGCCGGTCAGAAGGCACAGAAGGCCCAGCCACTGCACCGCGCTGAAATGCTCGCCGAAGACCAGTCCGGCGCCGAAGACGGCGAACAGCGGGCCGGTGCCGCGCACCACGGGGTAGACGACCGTGTAGGCGCCGCGCGTGTAGGTCATCGCCTGAAGGATCTTGTAGACACAGTGGATGGCGAACGCCGCCGCGAAGATCGGCCACATGTGCGGCTCGGGCCAGGGCACGACGAAGAAGGCGAAGGGCGCGGCGATGACGCCGTAGGAGATGTCGATGGCGGCGCGGCTGAGCCAAGGATCGTGCCGTCCCTTCTGGAGCGCCCCGAAGAACGCGTGCAGGAACGCCGCCATCAGCGCGAGGCCCAGCGCCAGCTGCGCCCCGGCCTCGGTGCCTTCGAGCGAGACGAGCCAGTCGCTCACTCCGGGTCCTCGTGGACCCAGCCGACGCTGATCCTGAGATTGTAGAGCGCCGCCGTCATCCTGCCGAGATCGGGCCTGTCCCGATCGGTCAGAAGGCGCAGGAATCCGTCCTCGCCGAAGTCGGGATTGATTCCCACCTTGAGGTTCAGCGTTCCGTCCGGGTTCGGCAATTCGGCGATCAGCGCGCCGATGGCCGCCTTCGATTGCGCATCGAGAACCGTCTCGGGCATGGTCCTGACCCAGAAGAGGGCCTTCTCCTTGAGGGCCGGCACGGTGACCTCTGGGTCCTCGTCCAGGGGCAGGAATGCGAAGGCGATCGTGTCGAGAAGGAATGTCTCGAAAAGGCCGTGGGTGCGGACTTCGAGGTCGATCGCGGTCGGGATGAAGGGCGCTGCCGGCAGGTTCAGATCGTCGGCCGTCCGCGCCGGGGCCTGCCGCGCGGTCATTGCCAGCGTCAGGGCGCTGTTGCCCTGAAAGTCGAAGTGAAGCCGCTGGATGTCGAGAAGTTTCGTCGCGCCGTCCCATTCCAGCGTCAGGCTGGCCGTCATGGGCGCCCGGCGCGCCTTCACCCTCCAGACATACCCCATGAGCGGATTGTCTTCCCAGGGCGGCAGCATCGCGATCTCGTCTGCCTGGACTTCGAGGGTCGATGGTTCGTCCGTCCGGCCCGCCATCCAGTCGACGCCCGCCCCGCGCACGGCCAGTCGCTCGACCCAGTAATCCAAGGCGAGGTGCATCCGAACATCGAAGAATGCCTCGTCAAAGACGCACCAGCCGTCTTCCACCCGGATTGTCCCGGCGCTGAGGGTGGCGAAGGGCTGCGCGTCGGAAAGCGCCTCCCAGGCGGCTTCGCAGGGCGGCGCGTTCTGCGCCTGCGCGGCGGCGCAGCCAAGTAGGAAGGCAAGTGCGGCATGACGCAGCGATCGCGCCGAACGGCGGGCGGAGTCAGGGACCGTAGGTGACATCGAGGGTCAGCCCTTCAGGCAACTCGGTTCCGTCCGGATCACCCATCGCGCCGGCGAGCAGAGCTGCAAGGCGCAGGGCCTTCATGCCGCCCGGAACGATGAGATCGATCCGGCCGCGTCCGCGCGGATCGGGCTGGGCCGCGATCAGCCGCCGGGCCGCATCGCGCGAGGCGTCCGAGATCGTCGGCGCGGGCAAGGCGTCGATCATCGCTTCGGCGCGGCGTCGGTCGCGCGCCGACACCCGGTCGCGCGGGCCGAAGGTACGGTCGAGCTGGTCGCCCAGCCGGCCGTCGCTCCGAAAGTCCAGGGCGGCGCGGAAGACCGTCATTCCCGCGAGGCTCGCCCGCAGCCGCGCCGGGTTGCCCGTGTCGATGCCCGACCCGACCACGAGGAGCGTCAGGCTGTTTCGGCCGGAGAACTCGGCGCTGTAGGAAAGCTCGACCGCCGGGCCGTCGCGCCGGGCGATGAGGTCGATGAGTGCGACGTCCCGCGAGCGGGCGGGCTGGCCGGGAAGCGCACCGCCCGCGGGGTCCGCCTCGGCCGAGACGACAAAGACCCCGGCCGGATCACCGGACCAGGCGACGCGGTGGAAGAAGAGGTCCGGGGCGCGCCGGCGGCCGGGGTCGGCGGCGACAGCAAGCGCGACGCATCGGCCGCCCTCGATCAGGATCTCGCCGGGCGCCTCGCGCGGTGCGGCGACAAGGGATAGCATCGCATCGGCGGCAGGCCATTTGGCCCGGCAGCCGTCCAGCGTCTCGGCGCGCGCCGGCCCCTGGGTCAGGGCAAGCGCGGCGAGAACAGCAAGCGTGCGCATCTCAGCGGGTCCCGCACAGGGCGCGGGCGAAATCCTCGGGATCGAACGGCGCAAGGTCGTCGATCTGCTCGCCCACTCCGATGGCATGGATCGGCAGGCCGAACTTATCTGCCAGAGCCACAAGCACGCCGCCCTTGGCGGTGCCGTCCAGCTTGGTCATCACCAGGCCCGACACGTCCGCAAGTTTCTGGAACGTCTCGACCTGGCTCAGCGCGTTCTGGCCCGTCGTCGCGTCCAGCACCAGAAGCGTGTTGTGCGGCGCCTTCTCGTCCTTCTTGCGGATGACGCGGACGATCTTCGCCAGTTCCTCCATAAGGTCCTGCCGGTTCTGGAGCCGCCCCGCAGTGTCGATCATCAGAAGATCGGCGCCATCCTCCTGCGCCTTGGTCATCGCGTCGAACGCCAGCGAGGCCGGGTCCGAGCCTTCGGGCGCGGTCAGGACCGGCACGCCGGCCCGTTCGCCCCAGACCTTCAGCTGCTCGACCGCCGCCGCGCGGAACGTGTCGCCTGCGGCGATCACCACCTTCTTGCCGGCGGCGCGGAACTGGCTGGCAAGCTTGCCGATGGTTGTCGTCTTGCCTGAGCCGTTGACGCCCACGACCAGCACCACCTGCGGCTTCGTCGGGTAGAGCGGCAGGGGCCGCGCGACCGGCTCCATGATCCGGGTGATCTCGGCGGCGAGGAGCGTTTTCAGCTCCTCGGACGAGATGCGCCGGCCCATCCGGCCTTCGGCCAGGTTCGCCGAAACCCGAAGTGACGTCTCGACGCCCATGTCGGCCTGGATCAGAAGCTCTTCGATGCTCTCCAGCATCGCATCGTCCATCACCCGCTTGGGTCCGTCGCCGCGGCCCAGAAGCTTGCCGAGGACGCCGCCCTGCGGTGCCGGTTCGGCGGCGGGCGAGGGCTCGGCAGGCGCCTCGGAGACGATGGCGTCGAGCCCTTCCTCGATCCGTGCCGAGGACCGGGTCAGCCTCTCTTTGAGTTTTCCGAAGAACGACATGCTGCCTCCACGCGTTCCACCTAATGGCTGGCGCGGCTGATGGAAAGTGCGTGATGGCTTGACGTCGCCCACAGGTGGACATAACTTAGCAATTCAGCTAACTAAAGGGGTGCGCGCGATGAACCGATTTTCCAAGGCCCTGATCCTGCCAATCGCACTGGTGGCGGCGCCGCTTTGGGCGCAGGACGTGCCGATTGACCAGCGCCCGCCGCCGGCCGGGACCTATCATGCCGAACCTGCGCACACGCAGGTCTTCTTTTCGGTAAGCCACCTGACCTTCTCGAACTTCGTCGCCCGGTTCCGCGATGTCGAGGCAACGGTGCGGTTCGACCCCGACGCGCCCGAGACAATGCGGGTCACCGCCCGTGTCGGCCTCGCTTCGGTCGATACGTTCTATCCGGGCGACGATATCGACTTCGACGAGATGGTCGCCGGCCCGAACTTCCTGAACGCGACGCCGGAGAACCCCGACGCAACGTTCGAAAGCACGGCGATCGCGCTTACGGGCGAGAACACGGCCGACGTGACGGGCGATCTGACGCTGAATGGCGTGACCAGGCCGGTCGTCCTGCACGTGACCTACAACGGCGGATATGCCGGCCATCCGCTCGACACCGGCGCCCGGATCGGCTTTTCGGCGACGGCAAGTTTCAAACGCTCGGATTTCGGGCTCGACTTCTTCCAGATCACGCCGCCGTCCAAGCTTGGCGTCGGCGACGAGGTGAAGCTGATGATCGAGACCGAGCTGACCAACCCAGACGCGCCCAAGCAATAGGCGCGCAGCCAGCGGCGTTGCGCGACGGGCCCGGGCGCCCTATTTGTAACGCCACCATGACACGCGCTGAACAGGTCCGGGCTGACGCCGCCCATATTGCCGCGACGGCCGAGGCCGTCATCGCGGGCGGCGCGCCGCGCGTGAAGAAGATCGAGGTGGCGGGCCAGTTCTACTGGGTCAAGCACGAGGAGCAGCTGACGCTGCGCATGCGGCTGCAGAAGGGCGACCCGCACCGCGCCTTCGAGGCCGAGCGCCACGCCATCCACGAACTTGCATCGGCCGGCGCCCCGGTGCCGCCGGTGGTGGCCGAGGGGAAGGACTACTTCGTAACGCCCGACTGCGGACCGACGCTGCGCGAGGTCTATTCCGGCGGCGCGCCGGACCGGATCGACGCGTTTCGGGCGGCTGGCGCCGGGCTTGCCGGCTTTCACGCCCGCGGCCTCAGCCACGGCAGACCTTCGATCAAGGACATCGCCTGGGACGGCCGCCGTGCCACCTTCTTCGATTTCGAGCGCTACGCCGCCCGCCGGAACGCCTTTTCCGGCCATGTTCAGGACGTGGTGATCCTGCTCTTCTCGGCGCTCGCCCATGTCGGCAAGCCCTCGCCCGAGATCAACGCGATGGCCGAGGCCTACCGCGCGCAGGACCCGGGGGGCATCTGGACCGGCGCCGAGCGGCTATGCCGCCGCCTGAGATGGATCGATCCGGTCACCTGGCCGGTCCGCAAGCTCAGCCGATCCCGCGAATTCCGCGCGATTCCGCTTACACTGGCCACCTTTGGTGTCCTCTAGGCCACAGGCGGCAAGCCTTTGCTTGATAAGTCCTTAAAATGGCGCGATTCTCACCGAAGGTGCGGGAATCGTGCAGGACTGCTAGGTTAGGCCCATGAACGCGACGACTTCGATCCGTCCGGTTTCGCCCTTCGCGATCGCGACCCTGGCGCCGATCCCCCTTCTGGTGCTTGGCGGCCTCTTTGGCGGGATCTTCATCTTCGCCGCGCTGATCTACATGACGGTGCTGACGATGGTGCTGGACGGGATGTTCCGCACCGCGGGCGGCGACGCCGCGGCCGGCATGGAGTGGCCCTCGGCCGACAAGCTGTCCCAGGGCCTCGCCATCGCGCATTTCCCGCTTCTGATCATCGGCATCCTTGCCGTCCAGGGCACCACCGTCGGTGGCTGGAGCGGGCTTGCCGCGCTTCTTGCCTTCGGCATGTTCTTCGGCCAGGTCTCGAACTCGAACGCGCACGAGCTGATCCACCGGACCGACAAGCTCTCGTTCAACCTTGGCAAGTGGGTGCTGATCTCGCTGCTCTACGGGCACCATGTGACCGCCCACCGGATGATCCACCACCGGTTCGTCGGCACGCCGCAGGACCCGAACTCGGCGCCCCTTGGCGAGGGGTTTTGGAGCTTTGCGCCGCGCGCCTGGGGCGACGCCTTCGTCGCCGGATACGAGATCGAGAACTACATGGCCAAGGAGGCCGGAAAGGAGCTTCCGCTGTGGAAGCATCCCTATGCCGAGTATGTCGGTGGGGCGGTCGGCTTCCTGCTTCTGGTCCTGATCTTCTTCGGCTTCTCGGGGCTGCTCGCCTACCTGCTTCTCGCGGTTTACGCGCAGCTTCAGCTGCTCCTGTCGGACTACGTCCAGCACTACGGCCTGCGTCGGCGCGAGATCGAGGGCGAGGACGATGTCGAACCCGTCGCGCCCTGGCATTCGTGGAACTCGTCGCACTGGTTTTCCGGCGGGCTGATGCTGAATGCGCCGCGCCATTCGGACCACCACATGCACCCCGCCCGGCCCTATCCCGAGCTGGCGCTTCCGGGTCACATGGAAGGGCCGCGCCTGCCCTATTCGCTGCCGGTGATGGCGGCGATCGCGCTTGTCCCGCCGGTCTGGCGCAACGTCATGGACCGCCGCGCCTTCGCCTGGCAGGAGCGGATCGACGCCGGTTCGATTCCGAACACGCGACTGCCCGAACCGGTGCGCGTCTCGGAGGCGGCGCCGGCGAAGGCCCGGCGCGGCAGCACCGAGGGTGACGGCGGCGGCGAGGGCGACGAGGTGGCAAGCCGCGTCAGCCTTGCGATGGCGGGCGAGGGTGCCCTCGAGGCCACCGAAGAGCGCGTGATCGATCCCGATGCGCCGCGTGTCGGACTTCGTCGGCCCGGCGATCTTGCGGTCGAGCGCGGCAAGAGCTCGCGCCGACGGCCGTCGCGCGAAGAGGGCGCCGAAGAGGGGACCGTCGCCGAAGCGCCATCCGCCGAAGCCCCGGCCGCCGAGGACCTGTCTGACGAAGCCGCGACCGCCGAGGCCCTTGCCGGCGAGGCCGAGCTGGCCGACGTGATCGCCGAAGAGGACATCGCCGAGGAAACGTCCGCCAGGGACGTCGCCGGAGACGCCGCGCCCGCCATGGCCCGGACCGCCGCCGACACCCAAAAGGCCGACCGCGACATCGACGTGGCCGTGGCCGAACTCGCCGGGGCCTATGCCGCCAGTTCAACGGCCGCTCTCGAGCCGGCGATGGCGGACGAGGCGGAGATGGCCGACGAGCCTCCGCGCAAGGCCTGGGATCTGGCGCCCGACCCCGAACCCGAGGCGGACGAGCCCGCCCCGCCGCCTGTCGAGGACGACGAGGATGAGGGTCCGGTCGCACCGAGCTCGTCGCTGTGGAACGATCCCGAGGCGCCGGTGCTCGAGCCCGAACCGCTGCCGGAGGAGCCGGACTTCGACGATGAGGATGAGCCCGTCGACGAGGAGGAACGGCTGACTGCCGCCCTGCGCGCCGCCGGGGTCGAGCCGTCGGAAAACGACGAGGATGACGAGGACGACGACGACGAGGCGCCGCCGGTCCCGATCGAGGATGCGGTGGCCGGTGTCATGGCCGACCTGCGCAAGGCCGAACGGCGCAAGCGCGCCGGCAAGTTCCCGGCTCTCGAACCCGCCGACGTGGTCGAGGCGCCGCCGGCCGAAGAGGTCTCGCGGCCCTCGGTCGGTTCGGTCGTGCGCAGTGCCGGCCTTGCCGCGCGCAGCCTCGCCGCCGTCCTGCGCGGCGCCCCGGCGCGGCCGAGGGCGCTGCCCGAGGAGCCGGTCGACGACGAAGAGGAGTAACGAGTGCATCCGTTCAAGGTCCTGCCAGCCGGTCTGCTGGCCCTTCTGCTCGCCGCGCCCGCGGACGCAGCCGACGACACCGCCATGACGGCGGCCGAGTTCGAGGCCTATGTCGAGGGCAAGACGCTTTACTATTCCGGCCTCGGCGGCGATTTCGGCATCGAGCAGTACCTGCCCGGCCGCCGCGTGGTCTGGCGTTTCCTCGAGGACGACTGCCAGTACGGCAAGTGGTACGAGAACGACACCAACCAGATCTGCTTCGTCTACGAGGAAGACCCGACGCCGAAATGCTGGACCTTCTGGACCGAGGACGGACGGCTGGCGGCGCGGTTCGAGAACAACCCCGGCGCCGAGCTCTACGAGGCGCGTCAGACGACCGACCCGCTGCAATGCCGGGGGCCGGCGGTCGGGACCTGACCGTGCCGTCGCAGGGCAAAGGCCTCCGGCGGGGCTGTTTCAGACAAGGTGAAGGTTAGAAGAGGCTGCCCTGTCCAGGCGGCGGTTTCTTCGGCTTGGCGGCCGGCTTCGGCGCAGGGGAGGTGCCGGTGGCGACGTCGAGCCGCCCGTCGCGGAACTGGATTTCCAGCGTCTCTGCCGCCTCGGCCTCCGATTTCGTCGTGACCACCTCGCCCGCCGCGCGGACCACCGCGTAGCCGCGCTCGAGCGTGGCCTCGTAGCCGAGCGTCAGCCTGAGCCGGTCGAGCCCGTCGATCCGGTCGCGCCAGCCCTTGGTCTGCGCCTTTCCGGCCCGCGCCATCCGGGCGGTCAGCTGCATCAGCGCGTCGCGCTTGCGTCTTGCCTCGGCAGCGATCGGTGCCGGCCGCACGAGGCGCGCCAGGCTCTCG
>JBNLCA010000517.1:0-10026 GCA_050303575.1 Paracoccaceae bacterium | reverse complement strand
GATGAAGTCGCACATCATGGCCAGCTCGCACCCGCCGCCCAGCGCGTACCCCGAGACCGCGGCGATGACCGGCTTGCGGATGCGCATGAAGCGCTCGACCGGGTCGGCAAAGAGGTCATTCAGGAACGCCTCGACGAAGCTCTTCTCCGCCATCTCCTTGATGTCGGCGCCGGCGGCGAAGGCCTTCTCGGACCCGGTGATGACAACGCAGCGGACCTTCTCGTTGGCGTCCGCCTGTTCCAGCGCGTCGATCAGCTCGCTCAGGAGTTCGGCGTTGAGCGCATTGAGCGCGTCGGGCCGGTTCAGCCGGATAAGTTCGACATTGTCCTCGATCTCGACGGTGATGGTCTTGTAGGCCATGTGTCCCCTCCTGTCGGCGGCGCGAGTCCTAGCAGGCCCCGGCCGGCATTCAAGCTATCTCTGGCAGACCGGGCAATAGAAGGACGACCGCCCCGATTGCACGATGCGTCGGATGGTTCCCGAACAACCTGGCGTCGGGCAGGGTTCCCCCGCGCGGTCGTAAACGCGGAAGGCGTGCTGGAAATAGCCAAGTTCTCCATCGGGTTGGCGGTGATCCCGCAGGGACGAGCCGCCGGCCTCGATCGCCTCGGACAGGACGTCGCGGATGATCGGAACCAGCCCACGGACCTTCGCCTTCGGCACGTTCCCGGCCAGCCTGCGCGGCGAAATGCCCGCGCGGTGCAGTGCCTCGGAAACGTAGATGTTGCCCAGCCCGGCGACGATTCCCTGATCCAGAAGCGCCGCCTTCACCGGGGCCGCCTTGCCGCGGAAACGCGCGACGAGATAGTCCTCGTCGAACCCGTTCCCCAAGGGCTCGGGGCCAAGCGCGGCGAGCAGCTTGTGCGCCTCGGCCGCCTCGGTCGGCACGAGGTCCATCATCCCGAAACGCCGCGCGTCGTTGAAGGTGATCCGCGCGCCCGACGTCATGTCGAGGACGACATGGTCATGCGCCTCGGGCACCCGCATCTCGTGATGGAACTGGCCGAGCGTCACGCCCGAGATCAGCATCCGCCCGGACATGCCGAGATGGATCAGGAGGCTCTCGCCCGAAGAAAGATCGGCAAGGATATATTTCGACCGCCGACGCAGCCGCTCGACCCTCTGGCCGGTCAGCCGCTCGGCCATCCGCTCGGGGAAGGGCCAGCGCAGGTCCGGCCGCCGCACCTCGGCCGCCGCGATGGAGGCGCCCTCCATCACGGGCGCCAGCCCCCGGCGCACGGTCTCGACCTCGGGTAGTTCCGGCATTCACAGCCTGCGGTTTTCCTCGATCCGGTCCTGTGCGTAGCTCACGAAGTCGCGAATTCCCACAAGGTACTTCTGGACCTCGGCCTTGCGCCCGTCCTCGAAGGTCAGCTTGTAGAGATAGTGGCCGTCGTCCTTGAGCGAGACGAGGTCCTTCCAGAGATACTCGCGGCTCTGCAGCGCCCAGTTCGGCGCCCAGAAGGAATAGCTGTCGTAGCGCGCCTCGTAGATCATGATGTTGAGCGCCGCGTAGCCGACCGCCGCGCTAATTGCCCAGCGGACCCAGTCCTGATCGACCGGCAGATACTGAGCCCCGACCCCGGACCAGGTCAGATAGAGAAGCGCCAGCGACAACACGATCATGAGGGCCTTCAGCCCAAGGGACGGGCGCATGACCGTGACATTGAGGCTCTGGCGCGGTTCAACCCCGGTGCCGGCCTTCGCGATGACGGCGGCGTTCCAGTCGAGGTTGCCGCCGCCGAACCTGGCAAGCCGCGTCCGCTCGATCTCGCGCCCCTTGGCGTCGCGCGGCACCTGCCTCCGGCGCAGGGGAGCGGTCACCCGCCAGATCACGTACCAGATGCCGGCGACCGCCAGAACCGGCAGGATGCTGGCAATCACGTTGAAACCGGCCAAAGTCGCGCCTCCTGAGACAACAGAGAGTTTGTCGTTCCCCAAGTGACTATTTGCCGACTTCGGCCAAAATCGGGCGCGGATCAGGACCAGGCGCTTTGCTTGATCCGGTGGCCGAGATTTTCCTCAAGCCGGTCGTTGGCGTAGCTGAGAAATTCCCGACCGCCGGTCAGCGTCTTCATCAACCAGGCCGTCCCGTGAGAGCCGAAGTCCAGCACGTAGTACCACGACCCGTCGAACTTCACCGACTTCAGATCTTCCCACGGATACTCGCGCGTGGGCGAGAACCGCTTTCGGACGATGAGCGAGCGGTGATCGTAGCCGGCCTCGAAACCCACGATCCTGAGGGCCACGAAGATCGTGACGGGAAGGACCGGAACATATATCAGGATGTATTCCGGACGGGTCAGGGCCATCAGCGCCGGGATTGTAAGAAAGGCGAGCATCGTCCCGGCCAGCAGAACATTCACCATCACCGCAAGCACTCGAACGCTGGTGTCGTTCTTCATGAAAGTCGGTGCGCGATAGCCGCTGACGGGCCGCTCCAGCGGCTCGTGCGCCACCGGCACCTGGGGCGCGACAGTCATTTCGCCTTCCTGCAGCTTTGCAAATGCGGTCAGGCCAATATCCCTGCCCTTGGCATCCGAACGATGCAGCGTGTTGAAATTATGCCGCCGTTCGATCCGCTGCCGAAGGTTCCATTTCCAAAGCCAAACGACAGCAATGATTCCGACAATCGTCCCGAGAAGTTCGATCTTCAGACCCTCCGCGCTGCAACGCCACCTCGCCGGAGCCGCAAGCGACGCCGGATCGTACGACCCTGCGCCCAATGTCGGGTCCCGCCACGGCAGGCTCAAGTAGGGCATTCCTGCCCCGCCGCGCATCAACAGAGGATTTGTCTATTCCCCCAAGTCCCTATATCCCCTCTTGGACCAATTTCAGGCAGGACCATGGACGAGAAAACCACGCATTTCGGCAACCGGGACGTGCCCGAGAGCGAGAAGGCCGGGCTGGTCCATGGCGTCTTCTCCCGTGTGGCCTCTCGCTACGACCTGATGAACGACCTGATGTCGGTTGGCATCCACCGGCTGTGGAAGGACGCGATGATGGACTGGCTGGCGCCGCGGGGCGGCCAGCATCTGCTTGATGTCGCGGGCGGGACCGGCGACATCGCCTTCCGCTTCCTCAGGCGCGCGCCGGGGGCGCGGGCGACGGTTCTGGACATGACCGAGGGGATGCTGGTCGAGGGCCAGCAGCGCGCCGAGGCAGCGAAGCTGGCCGAGAGCCTCGACTGGGTGGTCGGCGACGCGATGGCGCTGCCGTTTCCCGAGGACACGTTCGACCGCTACACGATCAGTTTCGGCATCCGCAACGTCACCCGCATCGGCGAAGCACTGTCCGAGGCGTTCCGGGTGCTGAAACCCGGCGGGCGGCTTGTCGTTCTGGAGTTCAGCCAGCTGCCGGTGCCGCTGATGCAGAAGGCCTATGACGCCTACTCGTTCAACGTCATTCCGGTGATGGGCCAGGTCGTGGCGAACGACCGCGACAGTTACCAGTACCTGGTGGAATCGATCCGCAAGTTCCCCGACCAGGACACGTTCGCCGGCATGATCCGCGACGCCGGGTTCGAGCAGGTGAGCTACCGGAACCTCTCGATGGGGATTGCCGCGCTGCATTCGGGGTGGAAGCTCTGAAAGGCCCGCACAACATCTGGCGGCTGATCCGTACCGGCGCGACGTTCGAACGCACGGGCGCGATGAAGCAGGCGCTCGAGGCGATGGACGCGCCGCCGGCGCTGCGCGTTGCCGCGCGGCTGATGGGCTGGCCGTTCAAATGGCTGGGCTACAAGGGCGATGCGGCGCTGCCGCCGATCCCGCGTGCGCTGACCGCGCTGGGGCCGGCCTACATCAAGTTCGGACAGATCCTCTCGACCCGCCCCGACGTGGTCGGCGACGACCTCGCCGTGCAGCTGCGCGTCCTTCAGGACAAGTTGCCGCCCTTCCCGACCGACGTCGCCGAGCGGATGATCGAGGAGGAACTGGGCGCGCCGGTCTCCGAGCTCTTCTCGGAATTCTCGGCCGCCGTCGCCGCCGCCTCGATTGCGCAGGTCCACCATGCGCGGCTCGCCGGCAAGGGAGAGGACGTGGCGGTCAAGGTCCTGCGGCCCGGCATCGTCCGCGCCTTCCGCAAGGATATCGACGCCTTCTACTTCGCCGCCTCCACCATCGAGTTCCTCTCGCCCGCGTCGCGCCGGCTGCGGCCGACCGACGTGATCCGCCATTTCGAGGGCGTGGTGATGGGCGAGCTTGACCTGCGCCTTGAGGCCGCCTCGGCCGCCGAGTTCGCGGCCAACACCGAGGGCGACGAGGGCTTCCTGGTGCCGCGCCCGCACTGGTACCTCTCGGGCCGGAACGTCATGACGCTGGGCTGGGCCGAGGGCATCCCGCTGGGCGATGTCGACGCGATCCGTGCGGCTGGCCACGACCCGGACGCGCTGGGCGAGCGGGTCCTGCGCCTGTTCCTGAGCCACGCCCTGCGCGACGGGTTCTTCCACGCCGACATGCACCAGGGGAACCTCAAGGTCGCCGCGACGGGCGAGATCATCGCGTTTGACTTCGGCATCATGGGCCATCTCGACGACTACACCCGCCGGGTCTACGCCGAGATCCTGTTCGGCTTCATGCGCCGCAATTACCGCCGCGTCGCCGAGGTGCATTTCGAGGCAGGCTATGTCCCGGCCGATCGCGACATCGACGAATTCGCCCGTGCCCTCAGGGCGGTGGGCGAGCCGATCTTTGGCATGGACGCCACCCGCATCTCGATGGCGCGGCTGCTGAGCTACCTCTTCGAGGTGACCGAGCGGTTCGGCATGGAGACGCGGACCGAGCTGATTCTTCTGCAGCGCACGATGGTGGTGGTCGAGGGCGTGGCCCGCTCGCTCAACCCGACGATCAACATTTGGGAAGTCGCCCGTCCGATCGTCGAGGATTACATCCGCAAGAACATCGGCCCGCAGGCGGTGGCGCGCGATCTTTTCAACACGATCCGGGTCCTGTCGCGCTTCGGGCCGAAGCTGCCGCAGTTGGCCGAGGCGGCGCTGATCCGCCAGTCGAACCCCGAGGTCGAGCGGCCGCGTCCGTCGCGCCGGCGCGCAGCGATGTGGGCCGCGCTCGGGGCCGCCGTCGGCGTCGCCGCCACGCTGATCGCGACGAGGCTCTGACATGCGCGTGGTCTTCATGGGCACGCCGGACTTCGCCGTTCCGGCGCTGGACGCGCTGACCGGTGCCGGGCACGAGATCGTCGCCGTCTATTGCCAGCCGCCGCGTCCCGCCGGGCGCGGCAAGAAGGACCGGCCGACGCCGGTCCACGCGCGCGCCGAGGAACTGGGGCTGGAAGTGCGCCATCCCAAAAGCCTGAAGGGCGAGGCCGAGCAGGCCGCGTTCGCGGCGCTGGGGGCCGAGGTCGCGGTCGTCGTTGCCTACGGCCTGATCCTGCCGCAGGCGGTGCTCGACGCACCGGCGCGCGGCTGCCTCAACATCCACGCCTCGCTGCTGCCGCGCTGGCGCGGGGCGGCGCCGATCCACCGGGCGATCATGGCCGGGGACAGGGAAACCGGCGTCTGCATCATGCAGATGGAGGCCGGGCTCGACACCGGGCCGGTCCTCCTGCGCGAGGCGCTGAAGATCGGGCCCGAGGACACGACCGGTGATCTGACCCCTCGTCTTTCCACGCTGGGCGCACGGCTGATCACCGAGGCGCTGGACCGGCTCGACAGCCTTACGCCCGAGCCGCAACCCGCCGAAGGCACCTATGCCAGGAAGATCGACAAGGCCGAGGCCCGCGTTGACTGGACCCGCCCGGCCGAAGAGGTCGACCGCCTGATCCGGGGCCTCTCGCCCTTTCCCGGTGCCTGGACCGAGGTGTCGGGCGAGCGGATCAAGCTTCTGCGCTCGCGCCTCGCAGACGGCACGGGCAAACCCGGCCACGTCCTCCACGGCTTCACCGTGGCCTGCGGGACCGGCGCGGTCGAAGTGACCGAGGCGCAGCGCGAGGGCAAGCGGCCGATGGGAACGGACGAACTCCTGCGCGGCCTGACGCTTCCGGACATGCTATAGGACGGCGATGAGCTACGAACGCCACGAGGACATGGTCGCGCCGGCGCGGGAACGGACCGAACCGTGGCGGCTGGCCGTCGGCATCGGCGGCTCCATCGCGATCTTCTTCGTCGCGGCGGCGATCCTGCTCACATCTGTCGTCTCCGCCTTCGGACCGGTCGAGGGCAAGCTGATCGTCGAGGGCATCACCGAGGGCGGCAACGTGATCAGCGCGGTGCTTGCCCTGCTCTTCGCGGCCTGCGTCGGGATCGGGCCGCTGATCCTGACCCGGACCCTGCACGACCAGAGCCCGCTCACCCTCTTCGGGCCGCTGAACCGCGCATTCCTCGACTTCGCGCTGAGTGTACGGGCGCTTGCCATCCTTTACGCGATCCTGTGGTTCCTGCCGAGCGACGGCCCGGACCCGGTCCGCGCCATGGGGACCGGCGCGTGGCTGGCGCTCTTGCCGGTGACGCTGATCGCGATCCTGATCCAGGTGACCGGCGAGGAGATCGCCTTTCGCGGCTACCTGCAAAGCCAGCTTGCCGCGCGCTGGGCCTCGCCCCTCGTCTGGATGGTGCTGCCGGCCGCCTTCTTCGCCATAGGTCACCTGCCGGCCGAGGCGCCGGGGACAACCGGCCTGCTGATCGTCGCCATCGCCTTTGTCTTCTCGCTGGCCGCGGCCGACCTCACCGCGCGGACCGGCACGCTCGGCGCCGCCGTCGGCCTCCATTTCGCCGGCAACGTGATCGGAATCGCGCTCGTCTCATTCAAGGGGCCGGTAGACAGCCTGTCGCTCATGACGCTGCCCTATAGCGCGGCCGACGTCAGCCAGGCCGACCTCGTCGCGCAGCTCGGCGTCACATTCCTGTCATGGCTGGCCATCCGGGTGGCGCTGCGCGTCTGATTGAAGCACAAGGCGGCCCGCGCTAGGGTCGCCGACCTGACCGCACGGCGCGGGACCGGCGAGGAGTGGCGATGCTGAAACCCGAATTCGATGCGATGGTCGCGCCGGCGCGGCTCTATCCGCAGATCTGGCGGCTGATCCTCGGCATCCTGGTCGTCATCTTCGTCTACCTCGGGTTCAACGCGATCCTGATCGTCGGCCTTTATGCCTTTCGGGGCGCCTACGAGTTCGGCATCTTCATCACCCGCGTCATGCCGCCCGACGATCCGCTTGCCGCCACCGCAATGCTCCTGACGACCTGGGGCTTCGTCCTCGGCGCACTGATCGCGGTCCCCGCCTGTCACATGCGGGGTCCGGGCACGATCTTCGGCCCGGCAGGCGAGACGGTCCGCACCTTCTTCCTCGCCGTCGTGGTCTGTTTGCCGCTCTACGCGCTCGTCACCGTCGCCTCGTCCGCGTTCGAACCGCCGGTCCCGAACCTGCCGCTTGAAACCTGGCTCCCCTGGGCGCTGGCCGCGATCCCGGTGATCCTTCTCCAGTCCGCGGGCGAGGAAATGATCTTCCGCGGTTACCTGCCCCAGCAACTCGCCGCCCGATTCCGCTCGCGAATCGTCTGGATGGGCATCCCCGCAATCCTCTTCGGCTTTGCGCACTGGAACGAGGCGGCGGGGCAGCTCAAGTATCTGATCATCTTCACCACCTTCGTCCTCGGCATCCTTGCGATGGACCTGACGGAGCGGACGGGCAGCATTGGCGCCGCAATTGGTCTGCACTTCGTCAACAACCTCTTCGGCGTCCTGATCGTGGCCATGAAGGGCACGATCACGGGCCTCGCGCTCTGGGTCTCGCCCACCGGGTTCGAGGCGCAGGGAACCGCCGGCATAGGGCTGGCGCTCAACCTCGCCTTCCTCTTCGTCGTCTGGCTGGCGGTCCGATGGGCCGTGGACCGCTGATTGCATTTGCCACCCTGCCGGACTATCTCTCACCGACGCACGAGCAAAAGGTGACCCGGGCATGAACTGGATCTCCAACTACGTCCGCCCGAAGATCAACTCGCTCTTCTCGCGGCGCGAGGTTCCCGAGAACCTCTGGACCAAATGCCCCGAATGCGGGCAGATGCTGTTCCACCGCGAGCTGGCCGAGAACCTCCAGGTCTGCACCGCCTGCGGTCACCACATGGCGATTTCCCCGCGCGAGCGGTTCGCGGCGCTTTTCGACGGCGGCATCTTCGCCGAGGTCAGCGTGCCCGAGCCGATCGCCGATCCGCTGCATTTTCGCGACCAGAAACGCTATCCCGAACGGATGAAGGCCGCCCAGAAGGCGACCGGGGAGAAAGAGGCGATGCTGGTCGTCGAGGGTGAGATGGGTCGCACTCCCATCGTGGCCGCGGCGCAGGACTTCTCGTTCATGGCTGGGTCCATGGGCATGTATGTCGGCAACGCGCTGATCGCGGCGGCCGAACGGGCGGTCAAGCTCAAGCGGCCGCTGATCGTCTTCTCGGCCGCCGGCGGCGCGCGGATGCAGGAGGGCATCCTCAGCCTCATGCAGATGCCGCGCACCACGGTCGCGGTCGAGATGGTGAAGGAGGCGGGCCTGCCCTACATCGTCGTCCTCACCCACCCGACGACGGGCGGCGTGACGGCCAGCTACGCGATGCTGGGCGATGTCCATATCGCGGAACCCAATGCGCTGATCTGCTTCGCCGGGCCGCGCGTCATCGAGCAGACGATCCGCGAGAAGCTGCCCGAGGGCTTCCAGCGCGCCGAGTATCTTCTCGATCACGGCATGCTTGACCGAGTCACGCACCGCAAGCAGATGCGGGACGAGCTGATCTCGATCGTCCGGATGCTGTGGGGCAAGTCGCCGCCGGTGAAGGCCGACCTGCCCAAGCCGCCCGAGCCGCCCAAGGATCCGCCGCCGCAGATGGCCACGGCCGAGGCGCCGGCCAAACCGGCAGCGGAAACGCCAGCCGGAGATGCCAAGGCGTGACGACCGCGACCCTGGGGTCTGACATCATCCTCGACCGGATGATGTCGCTGCACCCGAAGATCATCGACCTGACGCTCGACCGGATGTGGCGATTGCTCGACCGCATGGGCCACCCGGAACGATCCCTTCCGCCGGTGATCCATGTCGCCGGCACCAACGGCAAGGGCTCGACCACCGCCATGCTGCGGGCGGCCATCGAGGCGGCAGGCAAGACCACCCACGTCTACACCTCGCCGCACCTCGCGCGCTTTCACGAGCGTATCCGGCTGGCGGGCGAGCTGATCTCGGAACCCGAACTCACCCGCTATCTCGACGAATGCTACGAGGCAAACGGCGGCGAGAGCATCACCTTCTTCGAGATCACCACCACCGCCGCGCTCGTCGCCTTCGCGCGCACGCCGGCGGACTACACGTTGCTCGAGGTCGGGCTCGGCGGACGGCTCGACGCGACCAACGTGGTCGAAAAGCCCGCGCTGACCGTCATCACCCCGGTCTCCTACGACCACCAGCAGTACCTTGGCGAGACGTTGGCCGAGATCGCAGGCGAGAAGGCCGGGATCATCAAGCGCGGTGTCCCCTGTGTCGTCGGCCCTCAGGCGCCCGAGTCGATGGACGTGATCGAGCGTGTCGCCGAACGACTGGGCGCGCCGCTCTTTGCCCACGGGCGCGAGTGGCAGGTGTGGGAGGAACGCGGGCGCCTCGTCTTCCAGGACGAGAACGGCCTGCTCGACCTGCCGCTTCCCGGTCTGATCGGCGCGCACCAGATCCACAATGCCGGCGCCGCCCTGATGGCGATGCGGCTCCTGGGGCTGCCGGAAACGGTCTACGAACCCGCCATCACCGGCGCCGAATGGCCGGCCCGGATGCAACGGCTCAAGACCGGCCCTCTGGTCGAGGCGGCGGGAACGGCCGAGCTCTGGCTCGATGGCGGCCACAACCCGGCGGCGGGCGAGGCGGTGGCCGAAGCGCTGGGCCGCCTGCCGCCGCGCCGGACGCACCTGATCGTGGGCATGCTCAACACCAAGGACGTGCGCGGCTTCCTGCGGCCGCTGGCCCCGAAGGTCGAGAGCCTGCACGCGGTGACCATCCCCGGCGAGAAGAACACGCTCAGCGCCGAGGAAACCCTCGAGGCCGCGCTCG
>JBNLCA010000516.1:0-4195 GCA_050303575.1 Paracoccaceae bacterium | reverse complement strand
GGCATGGACTGGTGCGGCACGATGAGCTTCGACACCGCGGGCCGGACGATGATGGGCCTCACCTCGGCGGCGATGGTCAAGCTCGTCGAGAAGCTGCCGCATCCGCCGCTGGCATTCGGTGCGAACTGCGGCACCGGCGCGTCCGACCTTCTGCGCACGATCCTCGGCTTTGCGGCCGAGGGAACCGAACGGCCGGTGATCGCCAAGGGCAATGCCGGCATCCCGAAATACCACGACGGCCACATCCACTATGACGGCACGCCGGCGCTGATGGCCGACTACGCGGTCCTCGCCCGCGACGCCGGCGCGCAGATCATCGGCGGCTGCTGCGGCACCACGCCCGAGCACCTGGTCGCCATGCGCGTCGCTCTCGAGACACGGCCGAAGGGTGCCCGCCCGACGCTCGACCAGATCGTCGCCGCGACGGGGGCCTTTTCCTCGGCCTCGGACGGCACCGGCGACGACGCAAGCCCCGGCCGCGAACGCCGTCGCCGGCGCGGCTGACGGCCCGAAGCTTACGCGCTCCCAAGCGGGCCTCCACCTCGTGTCGGGGCGCGGCTTTCGGTGGCCTCGCTGCGCTCGGCAGGGGGCTGTCTGCCCCCTCCTGAGCCTCCGGCTCAGTTCACCCCCGAGAATATTTGAGACCAAAAGAGTCTGGGATCTCCTGGAACCTTCCTTGTGCCAAAAGTCCTCCGGGGGTGTCGCCCGTCAGCGTGACGGGGCAGAGCCCCTGCCGCAGCGAACCGGAGGCAATTCAAGATCCTCGCGGCGAAGCGGAGGTAACTTGGTGACCTGCCGCGCCGGAGGCGCGGCCGGACCCGGCGGGCGAGGTGACAGAGTGCAGCTCTGGCGCGGAGAGCCGACGGGAGGCCCCGCCCCGGGTCAGAAGAGACTCAGCTGATCCCCCGTCCGGGGCGGCGGGCAGAAGAGGTCGGTGCGCAGCGCGACGTGGCCGGTGGCAAGGCCGAGCCGACGGCAGGCGATCTCGAACCGCTTGCGCAGGAGCCGCGCGAACGGGCCGGTTCCGGTGAAGCGGGTGCCCCACTCGGCCGCGTAGTCCTTGCCGCCGTGCAGCTCGCGGATGCGGGCCATGACATGTGCCGCGCGGCCGGGCACGTTCTCGGCCAGCCAGTCGCGGAAGAGCGGCGCCACCTCGAGCGGCAGGCGGATGGTGATGGTCGAGGCGGAAGACGCGCCGGCGTCGCGCCCGGCCTCGAGAATCCGTTCGAGTTCGTGATCCGTCAGCGCCGGGATCATCGGCGAGGCCATGACGCGGACCGGGATACCGGCCTTGGCCAGCCGCTCGATCGCGGCGAGGCGCCGGGCGGGCGCCGGCGCGCGCGGCTCGAGCCGGCGGGCGAGACCGGGGTCGAGCGTGGTGACGCTGATCCCGACCGCGGCAAGCCCATCGACCGCCATCGGGCCAAGAATGTCGATGTCGCGCTCGACGAGCGTGCCCTTGGTGACGATGCCGACCGGATGACGGAAGTCGCGCAGGACCTCGAGAAGGCGGCGCATGATCCGCGCCTCCTTCTCGACCGGCTGGTAGGGATCGGTGTTGGTCCCGATCGCCATCATCGCCACCCGGTATGAGGGCGCGCGCAGCTCTTTGGCAAGCGCCTCGGGCGCGGCCGGACGGGCGACGAGCCGGGTCTCGAAATCGAGGCCGGGCGAGAGGCCGAGATAGGCATGCGTCGGCCGGGCGAAACAGTAGATGCAGCCGTGCTCGCAGCCGCGGTAGGGGTTCACCGACCGGTCGAAGCCGAGATCGGGCGAGGCGTTCCGCGTGATGATCCGCCGCGGCAGTTCCTTCGCGACCTCGGTCCGTACCGGCGGCAGCTCGTCCTGCTCCCACCCGTCGTCGACGCCGATCCGCGTGTAGGGCTCGAACCGCGAGACGGCGTTCGAGCCGGCGGCGCGTGCCCTCCGCAGCGCGGGGTCGATCAGGGTCGAATCGTGGCGCATGGATCAGAGTAGAACATTTAGTGAACATTTGCGCCAGTCCCGGATTGCACCCCGTCGCTTGCAGCATCGCCCTTGTCGCATTCCGTCGCGTGAGCTAGGCGGAAGCAACGCAGAAAGGCACAAGGGCATCCGCCCGAGATCCATGGAGCGCCCGATGGCCGACGACGAAATCATCCTCTCCGAGCTCGAGACCGAAGAGCTCGTCCTGCAGATGCACGACGATCTCTATGACGGGCTGAAGGACGAGATCGAGGAAGGCGTCAACATACTGCTGGGGCGCAAGTGGGCGCCCTACGACGTCCTGACCAAGGCGCTGGTTTCGGGGATGAAGGTGGTCGGCGACGATTTCCGCGACGGCATCCTGTTCGTGCCCGAAGTGCTTCTGGCCGCGAACGCGATGAAGGCCGGGATGGCGATCCTGAAGCCGCTTCTGGCCGAGACCGGTGCGCCGCGCATGGGCAAGATGGTGATCGGCACCGTCAAGGGCGACATCCACGACATCGGCAAGAACCTCGTCGCTATGATGATGGAAGGCGCCGGGTTCGAGGTCGTCGACCTCGGCATCAACAACCCGGTCGAGAAGTATCTCGAGGCGCTGGCCGCCGAGGAAGCCGACATCCTGGGCATGTCGGCGCTTCTCACGACGACGATGCCCTACATGAAGGTCGTGATCGACACGATGAAGGAAAAGGGCATCCGCGACGACTATATCGTCCTCGTCGGCGGTGCGCCCCTGAACGAGGAATTCGGCAAGGCCATCGGCGCCGACGCCTATTGCCGCGACGCCGCGGTGGCGGTCGAGACGGCGAAGAACTTCATCGCCCGCAAGCACAACCAGCTCGCCGGCGGCTGACCTTGCGCGGGCCGCGCCTGCGGCCCACATGGTGAAGGGAAAGGATGGCCGATGCCCCTGCCCCGATACCTGTTCCTGCTTGCGTCCGTGATCGCTGCGGCCGGCCTGACCATATGGCTCGCCGGCCTGACGGGCGGTCTTGGCGGGCCGGCGCTGCCGGCCATCGCACTGGTCGTGGCCGGCGCCGCCATCGCGGTGCGCTTCGTTCGGCGCTGAGGCTTACCCCCGGCGCTGGACCAACCGCATCACGGCGACCATGACGATCCCGTAAAGGACGTGGCCGACCAGCGCGACCCAGGTGATGCCGGTGAAGTTGAGGAAGAACGGCAGGCCGGCGATGGCGGTGATCCCGCCGATGGCGAAGACCCAGAGGCCGAAGCCGTAGACAGCCGAGGGAATGAACCAGCCCAGCCGGTCGCCGATAACGGCACGCCAGACGGGGCGGAAGATGAAGAGCCAGCCGACCGGATAGCCGATCAGGCCGACGAGGTAGAAATGCATGAAGTAGCCCGCGAAGTCGCCGTTCGGCAGGCCGAGCGCGCCGAAGAGGCTTTTCGCCAGGCCGTGCGGCGAGAGGTTGGCCCAGCCGAGCGAAGGGCTGAGGACCTGGCCCCAGAGATCGAAGGCCATCGTCGCGAACATGCCCGAGATCAGCATCAGGCCAAGCGTTTCGAAGGTCAGCGGCGGGACGCGCGCCTCGTGCGCGGGATAGGTTGACGTCGTCATCGGATCGGTTCCTTGTGACGGGGAATGTGCCAGCGGGCGCACCATTCGCCGCGGGACGCCATCCGCGCAATGGATGTAACACGGTCGCACGCAAGAGTTAGATTCATGTCAGACCAGAGCGATCCCGCCCTCCCCGACGACGCGACGCTGACCGAGACCGGCCTGGCACCCGAGGGCGCGGGCAAGGTGCTGCTTCTGGCCTGCGGGGCGCTCGCGCACGAGATCGTGGCGCTGAAGCGGGCGAACGGCTGGGACCATCTCGATCTTCAGTGCCTGCCGGCGATCCTGCACAACGCGCCGGAGCGTATCCCGGCCGCGGTCGAGGCGGCGGTGACGGCCCATCGCGACGGCTATGACCGGGTCTTCGTCGTCTATGCCGACTGCGGCACCGGCGGGCAGTTGCAAGCCTTGTGCGCGCGTCTGGGTGTCGAGATGGTCGAGGGCCCGCACTGCTATTCCTTCTTCGAGGGCAACGCGGCCTTTGCCGCCCGCGACGAGATGACGGCCTTCTACCTGACCGACTTCTTGGCACGGCAGTTCGACGCCTTCGTCTGGCGGCCGCTCGGCCTCGACCGGCACCCCGAACTCAGGGACCTCTACTTCGGCAACTACGAGAAGCTGGTCTATCAGGCGCAGACCGATGATCCGGCG
>JBNLCA010000515.1:0-3228 GCA_050303575.1 Paracoccaceae bacterium | reverse complement strand
ATCCGTTCGGTGATCGGGCCGGGCCGGATGGGCTGCGGCTTCTTCGAGACCTACATGCGCTATGTCGTCGACGGCGATCACCAGGCGCACAAGTTCACCATCACCAATGCCTGCAAGGACGTCGATTACATCAACGCGATGGCGGCGGACGCCGGCGTGGTGAACATCATGGCCTCGGCGATGCGGCATTACTACGCGCATGCCGCCGCGACCGGGCACGGAGACGATTTCCTCCCGTCGCTCAGCGAGCGCGTGGCCGAACTGAACGGCATCGATCTCGCCAAGCCGACCGGACGCTAGACCGGGGCGCGGGCGTCAGACCGCGCGGGCTTGACGCGCGGAGCCGTGCCGCTCGATCCCGGACAGGTGCCGCGACAGGCACTCGGCCAAGGACGCGCGGCGCACCGGTTTCAGAAGCCAGTCATCCAGCTTCGCCGTGCGAAAGCGGTTGATGTCATCCGCCTGCGCGTGCGCCGTGACGGCCACGATCAAGCTGTCCCTCGACGCACCTTCCTCGCGGATGCGGGCGCAGGCGCCGATCCCGTCGAGTCGCGGCATCGAAACATCGGTAAGGATCACGTCGAAACGCCGTGCCTGCGCCATCTCGACGCCCTCGATCCCGTCCCGCGCCTCGGCGATCGTGTAGCCGGCCGACTTCAGCATGCTGCGCAGGATGAAGCGGTTGACCTCGTTGTCCTCGACGATCAGCACATCAAGCGGACCGGGCGGGAACGCGGCCGCGCGTTCTTCGGTGCAAGGCGAAGCGACCGCGCGCGGCGCCTCGGGCAAAGTGAGCCGGAAGGTGAAGGTGCTGCCGATCCCGGGCATGCTTTCGACCGAAATGTCGCCCTCCATCAGTCGCGCCATCCGGCGGGCGATGCCGAGGCCGAGGCCGGTTCCGCCGGCCGACCGTTCGAGCGACGAATCGAGCGTGACGAAATCGTCGAAGATGCGATCAAGGTCCTTTTCCGGGATGCCGATTCCGGTATCGGCGACACGGACCTCAACCGTATGTCGTCCGCCGGCTTCGCCCACCGAGACAATCTCGGCCCGTACCCTGCCGCCCCGAGTGAACTTCACCGCGTTGCCGACGAGATTCAGCAGCACCTGCCGGATCCGCCGCTCGTCGCCCAGGAGCGCCGGAACACGGCTGTCAACCTGCAGCTCCAGCAGCGTCCCCGTCGCCCCGGCCAAGGGCATCTGCGCATCGACGACGTCGGACAGGATCTTCGCCACGTCGACCGGCTGGGCGCGCAGTTCCATCCGTCCGGATTCGATCTTCGAAAGGTCCAGCACATCGTTCACATGATCGAGGAGAAGCTGTGACGACTGCTGCATGATCGAGAGCTGCCGCGCCTGTTCGGCATCGAGATCGGTCTGCGCGAGCAGATCGAGCGTTCCGATCAGGCCGTTCAGCGGCGTGCGCATCTCGTGGCTCATCACCGCGAGGAAGCGTGCCTTGGCACGGTCGCCTGCCAACGCGTCATCGCGCGCCTGGCGCAGGTCCTCTTCGTAGGCGACGCGTTCGGAAATGTCGCGCAGGAAGATCACCCTGAGCGTTCCGCCAGTAGCGTCGATCGTCTCGACCGATACTTCGACCGGGAAATGCTCGCCCGAACGGCGGCGGGCGCGGGTGACGATCGGCCGCGGCGGCACACCCACGGCCTGGGCATCGCGGAAGAGGATGGCAAGCTCGCTTGCCGGCCGTTGCAGAAGGCCCGGGGCGCTGCGACCAAGGACGTCGGCCGCGCGGCAACCGAAGATGCGCTCAGCCGACCCGTTGAAGTTCAGGACGCGCATGCGCTCGTCGACCACGATGATCGCGTCGATCGAGGCCGAGACCATCGCCTCGAGTCGGGCGGTGGTACCGCGGATCTGCTCGGCCTGGCGCTCGGCCCGGCGAAAGAGACGCAAAAGTCCCGCCATGACGGCGGCAAGCGCCACGAAGAGAAGCACGGTCAGAACCGCAACGCGCCAGAGCGTATCCGAAATCGCGTAACGCTCGACGTCGGAGGCCTGGGCGGACGCCGCCGTGCCCTTCAGCGCGACGTCGCGGGCGTCGAGGCGAAGAGCCCCCAGCGCGTCGGCAAGACCCGGCAGCTCGCGGCGCAGCGCGTCGTCCGGCCCGTCGATGAGCGCGGCCGTCGCGTCCACCCAACCCAGAATGGCGTTGAGCGCCGCCATCGCCTCGGGATCGGCCGTGATCGCGGCGTAGCGCGCGCCCTCGCTCAGCGTCTGGGTGCGGCTGAAGAGGATATCGAACCGCGTGCGAACGTCGGCCAGCGGCATGGCAGGATCGATCGCCGCGCCGAGCATGGCGCCTTGCAGGACGAGAAGCTCGATCTCGAGTTGGGAAAGGGTCCAGGGCGCGTTGTCCGTTCCGGCACCGCTGAGCGCCTCGAGACGCCGGGCGACATCGGCGCTGAGATGGCCGATCGCCGCCAGCGCCAGCACGAGAATGATCCCGACGCCGGCGAGGCGCAGGCGTCCCGCCATCTGTCTTGCCCGCGACATGGCGCCTCAGTCGATCACGTCGATCCGGTCGAGCTGCCAGACACTGCGCCCGTAGGTGACCTCGCTGCGGTATTCCGGCCGGTCGTCGAACGGATAGACGATCCACAAAGGCCCCTTGTCGCGCAGCGACATCGGCGCGCCGTTCTGCAGGTAGGCGATGATCGGAGCGCCCGCGTCGAGCTCGGCCCGCGGAAACTCGACCGCATAGTCGTTGACGGCGGCAAGGCGGACGGTCGCGCCCTCGGCGCCGACAGCGGCGAGGAGCGCGGCGAGCGGCACGCCGGTGAAGGTCTGCGGCCCGTCGGTCCAGATCGTCGTGGTGGTGAAGGTCACCTCGCCCAGCGCGGCGAGCATGTCGCGATCGAAGCGTGCCACATCACCCGCGTTGGTGACGGCAATCCCGCCCGAGACCGTCAGGACCACTGCGCCCGCCGGAGAAGGCAGATCGGCGGCAAGGACCGGAGGGGCAAACGCCAGCGCTCCTGCGAGCGCGAGCGCCTTGATGGGACTTGGAAGCTGCATCTTGATCTCCGTCGTGTGGGGCGGTCGTTGGACGCGGGCGGGCTCGCCGCCGGTCCCATAGCTAGGCGCGGAACGTTAATCCCGCGCTAAGCCACGCCAGCGCGCCGGCAAGATCTTCACGGATCGTTAACGTGGCCGGCTTTCCCTGCGCTCGCGCCGGCGCTAGGCTGAAGGCAATCCCCAAGGGAGACG
>JBNLCA010000514.1:0-3683 GCA_050303575.1 Paracoccaceae bacterium | reverse complement strand
CTGGACGGGCTCTTCGCGGCGCTTCTCGGATGATGGCGTTCCGGGTCTCGGAAATCCGGAGACCAAGGACAAACCGCAACCCTAAAGGTTCATCTTCATCTCGTGCCACTCGATCCCGCCGTGGGTCGAGCTGGACGGCTTGTCGTAGGAAAAGCCGAACCCGGAATAAAGCCCGATATGGCCGTGCTTGCACATCAGGTGGATGCTGGTCTTGCCCATCCGCGCCATGCGCATGACGAAGTGATCCATCATCGCGCCGGCGTAGCCCTTGTGCTGGTGCGCGGGATGCACGGCGACCGACAGGACGACGACGAAGGGGCCGGCCGGGTCGTGCCCGACAAGGTCCTTGAACTCGGCCTTGGCCAGGTCGACCTGGTAGGTGCAGCCCGAGTTGATGAATCCGACGATCTCGCCCATCAGCTCGAGCACCAGGAATCCCTCGGCGAAGAGGTCGATCCGCTGCGCGATCTTGGCAAGGGTCGCGCCCTCGTCGCCCTCGTAGGCGGCGTTCTCGATCTCGAAGCAGCGGACCGCGTCGCCCGGGGCCGCAAGCCGGAAGGAAAGTCCCGCCATTACCTGTCCATCCCGCGCGCGCTCGGCACGATCCGCCTCAGGCCGCCACGCCGCCCCAGATCGCCTCGGCCGTCTTCACCACCAGTTCCAGCTTGCGCTTCTGGTCGTCCACCGTGATCGCATTGCCTTCCTCGGTCGAGGCGAAGCCGCATTGCGGCGCGATGCCCAGCTGGTCGAGCGAGGCGTATTTCGAAGCCTCGTCGAACTTGCGGCGCAGATCGTCGATGCTTTCCAGATCGCCCGTCTTCGTCGTGATGAAGCCCGGCATCACCCGCTGTTTGCCCTTGGCGAGAAGCCTGAGCGGCTCGAGCCCCCCGGCACGGTCGGTGTCGTATTCCATGAAGAAGATGTCGACGCCGGTCTGGTTGAAGATGGCATCGGCGGCAAGGTCGTATGCGCCCTCTGCCGCGTGGGTCGAGCGGAAGTTGCCGCGGCACATGTGCATGCCGATCAGCATGTCGGAGGGCCGGTCCTTGATCGCCTCGTGCATCATACAGGCGTAGCGGCCGATCAGCCAGTCGGGGTCCTGCCCGAGGGCCGCCTTGGTCGCCCGGTGCTTGGGGTCGCACAGGTAGGCAAAGAAGATGTCGTCCATCTGAAGGTACCGGCAGCCCGCTGCGTAGAACGCCTTGACCGCTTTGGCATAGGCCGCCGCGAGGTCGGCGAAGAGTGCCTCGGGATCCTTGTAGTCGGGATGGGTGATATCGGCTGGGTCGACCCGGAAGTGGCAGCACGACGGGCCGGGGATCGAGATCTTCGGGCAGGCCTTGGTGTGGGCCGCGACGAACTTGAAATGCTCCAGATGCGGGTGGTCGCCCGGAAAGTCGATCTTGCCGTTGATCACCGGGAAGACCGGCGGAAGCGCCACGCCCTGGAATCCGATGAACGAGCCGCCGGTGTCGCGGCGCACGATGTCGAGCCCGTCCAGAAGACCCATGAAATCGTAGTGCCAGAAGGCGCGGCGCGCCTCGCCGTCGGTGATCGCCGGGATCCCCGCCTCTTCCTGGAGCCGGATCAGTCCGATGATCGCCTCGTCCTCGACCGCCTTCAGGCCCGCATCATCGAGCTTGCCCTCGCCGTGGGCCTTGCGGGCCGCCTTGATGCTTTCGGGGCGCAGAAGGCTGCCGACATGGTCGGCGCGGAAAGGCGGTGTGGGCATGCATGTTCCTCCGGTATCGCGGGGAATTTAGCCATGCCGCATGGGATTGCAAACCGGAACTCGCTCTGCGGGAAGGGAAAATCGCCGTGCGCCAGGGACGGGGGCGCACGGCGGAAGTCGGGTTACTCGCCCAGTTCGGCCAGGATCTCGTCGTAGAAGGTGCAGGCCTCCTCGAGATTGGCGCCGTCCTGGAACTTGACCGAGGCTTCCTGGATGCGCGGCGAAAGCTCGGCCAGCTTCATCGGGTCGGTCGTCGCCATCGCCGTCATCTTGGTCGAGACCTCGAGCGCCTTGGCCTGCACCGATTCCGCGGTGCATTCGTCCTGGGCCAGGGCCGGAAGAGCCGAGGCGATCAGGATCAGGGTGGGGGCGAGCAGCTTTTTCATGAAATGCTCCTTTCAGCAAAGCTCAGCGGAGATTGGTCGGCCGGGCGCGCGGAAAGGTTCAAACGTCGGCAGGAAACGCAGCGTCAGCCGTACTCGGCCAGCATCGCCTCGAGATCGGCCAGTGTGTTGGCGTCCTCGGGCTTCTTGTCCTCGCGCCAGCGCAGCATCCGGGGAAAGCGCAGGGCGACGCCCGACTTGTGGCGGGGGCTCGCCTGGATGCCCTCGAAGGCAATCTCGAACACATGCTCGGGCCTGACCCGACGGACCGGGCCGAACCGTTCCAGCGTATTGCGGCGGACCCAGTTGGTGATGCGGCCGAATTCGGCGTCCGTCAGGCCGGAATAGGCCTTGGTGAAGGGGACGAGGTCGCCGCCGTCCCAGACAGCGAAGGTGAAGTCCGTGTAGAGTGTCGCCCGTCGCCCGTGCCCGGCCTGGGCGTAGATCATGACCGCGTCGATCGTCAGCGGGTCGATCTTCCACTTCCACCAGTCGCCTTTCTTGCGTCCGGCAAGATAGGGCGCTGCACGGCGCTTGAGCATCAGCCCCTCGGCGCCCGCGTCACGCGAGCCCTCGCGGACCTTGGCGAGGTCATCCCAGGATCCGAACCTTGCTTCGGGCGACAGCCGCAGCGGCGCCTCGTCCGGAAGGTCCGCCATCAGGCCCGCCAGTCTTTCGCGCCGCGCCTCGAAGGGTTCGGAGCGGAGGTCCTGTCCTTCCGCCTCGAGAAGGTCGTAGGCCATCAGCACCACCGGCGCCTCGGCCAGCACCTTCTTCGGCACCTGCTTGCGCCCGATGCGTTTTTGCAGGGCCGCGAAGGGCAGGGGGCGGTCCTCGGCGAAGGCCAGGACCTCGCCGTCGATCACCGTGCCTTCGGGCAGCCAGTCGCGGGTGCGGGCGAACTCGGGGAAGCGGTCCGTCATCAGCTCCTCGCCGCGCGACCAGAGGTAATGTTCGGCCCCGCGCCGGATCAGCTGACCCCGGATGCCGTCCCACTTCCACTCGGCGAACCACTCGGCAGGATCGCCGAGCGCCTCGGGCGCGCCCTCGATCTGGTAGGCAAGGTAGAACGGGTAGGGCCGCGACAGGTCCGCCGTCGGATCGTTCGACAGGACCAGCGCCTCCCAGGTCGTCTTCTCCGGCGCCCAGTCGCCCATCAGCCGGTGTGCCATTTCTGGTTCCGGAATGCCGGTCGCCAGGGCAAGGGCACGGGTCATCAGCTTCTGGCTCACGCCGACGCGGAAGCCGCCTGTCAGGAGCTTGTTGAAGAGAAACCGCTCAGTCTCGTCCAGCGCGTCCCACGCGGCAAGGATACGCGGCTTCTTGTCGTCCTCGGCAAGCGGCTGGAGCGCCCGGACCTCGCCGATCCAGTGGGTCAGGGTCTGATCGCTGCCCGCGCCGCCCGGCGGCAGGATCAGCGCGATCGTCTCGGCGAGATCGCCCACCGCCGCATAGCTGTCGTCGAACAGCCAGGCCGGCAGCCCGGCCTTCTCGGACGCCCATTCCGCCAGCCGCGTCGCCGTCACCGACCGCTTCGGCCGCCGCCCGGACAGGAGCGCCACGGTCCA
>JBNLCA010000513.1:0-3436 GCA_050303575.1 Paracoccaceae bacterium | reverse complement strand
CGTGATCGAAATGGAATACTTGTGTACTTCCCACCATACATCATCTCTACGCGCCTCATGTTCGATGACTGGTCGAATTGCTCTACTAGGAAATTCGTTCCTTAGAACAGGTGGGTACTGGGTCCGATCTAACTCTATTGCGGCAATCTCTGGGGCTCTCAGAAGCTTCTGATAGAAGTCAGACCGCGCAGCCAAGACGCCATTTCGAGCGGACTTTGATATGCTCAGGCCCTCAATTCGTGCATCTGGCGCAGCAATTGCGCTGGCTACTGTAAGATTTAGCACATCAGAAAGGTCTCTCGATGCGCGGTCGATCAGTTCTTTTTCGCTCTCAGGATCTAAGGGCTTCGACGCTTTGTCATTTCCCTTTGCGAGCCCTTTCGCTAAATCTTGCGCTATCTCTGCAGGTTCCTTTCCTGTCAGACCGCGAACAGTTCCTTTTACGACGTCTGTTTCGAGCGCTTGAATCGCCGACCAAAGAACAACCCACAGTCCTGCGGCGGTGTACGCGGTAATTCTTGCGCCCTTCACTACAACCTTAAATACGCCTCGCACACTTCCTTTAGAAGGGGCGTATACCACGAGTTCAAGTTGAAGAGTGCCACCAAAAAATTCATCATCCAAAATCTCGACTATTTCCTGAGCGGCCATCGCTGAGGCTATGAATGCATCAGCACCCACAAAGTGTTCTGGAACGTCAAACTTTATCGAAAAGTCTTCCATTCAATACTCCTACCTCTTATGCAGAATGCTTGCTCTGTCTCCGCAGGTCAACTTTTCCTTGCTATAAACGCGTTTGTTCGGACAGCTTCGAACCACGTTCGACGCCAGTATCGCAAGTTCCTTGAGCACCTTAGCTGCATCCATAATGCTAGCGGGGGACTCCATATTTTCGGACAGACCTAATGTTCGAACGTGGACGCTTTCCATGACAGCTGCTCGCCCTTTGTGTCAGCCCCATCACCTTCCCGTCACCGACCTCCCCGCCCTGCCCCGGCGCCGGTACACTGGCCCCATGTCCTTCGTCATCGAGCACCAGATCGGCCTGACGCTTGCCGCCTTCGCGGCGGGGATCCTCGGCGCGGCCTGGGTCTACCGGTCGGACCGGACCTCGCGCTGGTGGCGGGTGGCGGACCTTGCCTGGGTCGGCCTCGGCGGGCTGGGGGCGCTTGCCGCCATTCTTGCCGGGCTCTACCAGGACGACGACCGGCGGCTCGCCCGGCAGATCGACGTCGCCTATGCGCTGGCCCGCACCTTCGACGCCGACGCCGCCCGCTTCCGGCTGGCGCATTGCGAGCGTGATCTGCAGGGGCCGGCGGTGCGGCCGCATGTCCTTGCCCTTTGCGGCCAGGTCGAGTTCCTGTCGGCCTCGGCGGCGCGGAATAGCGACCTGCCGCTGTTCCTCGACGTGGTCGGGACGGCGGCGCCGCTCAGGTCGCTGAGCTTTCTCTTCGGTGCGCCCGAGGGGGCGATGGACGCGGGCGGGATGGAGGCGCGGGCCGAGGCGTTCGACGCCGAGGCCTTCCTGTCCTTCGCCGCCCGGACCGACGAGACCGACGCCGCCATCGCGGCGCTGGGCACAAGCGCGGCGACGGCCGGGATCGCGGCGGAATACCAGGTCATCGCGCAGAGCTACGAGGCGCTGATCGCGACGATGGAGCGGCTGATCGCCGACTGGCGGTTCCTGCGGGACCACAGCCTGGTGCTGGCGCTCCAGGTGATCGCGATCTGCCTGATCGCGCTGGCGGCGCCTTTCCGGCTGGGAAAATCGGTCGCGGACCTGATGTGAAAGGAGGAGAAGGCCCGGGGACGTGGGCCTTCTCCAGTCTTCCCGCGCGCGTCTTGCGGGGGACGACGTCGCGCGGGGGATCTCGGGGACAGGTCCGAGGTCTTGAAGGTGATACGGGCGGGCCGGACGGTTCCGTCGCGGCAGGTCAGTCCTGCTCGTCCTCGCCGAAGAATTCCTCGGGGCGGGCGATGATGCAGGTGATCAGCTGGATGCCCGAGAACGTGTACCAGGGCGTGTCGCGGCAGGACGAGGCGAGGGCGAGGTCGACCGTCGCCGGGGCGGGATCGGCGGCGCGGGCCGGGACCGGCGCGATCAGCGCGAGGTCGGGTTGCGGCGCGGGCGCGGGCTGGGCGGAAAGGGCGCTGGCAAGCGCCAGGGAGAGCGTGTCGATGGCCATTGTTCCCTCGTGGTGTGGGCCGCCTGGACCGGCGGCACGGGGAAGATGGCATGGGCGGCTTGCGGTCCGGTAGGCGGGGAAACCTCACCCAAGGACCCGCCGTATGGCCGCGTCAAAGCGCGCTCCGGTCGGCGGCCGGGATTACTCCTGGATCGTCGCCAGGTACGCGACGAGGTCGGCGATCGGCTGGCTGGTCATGATCGGCTGGCCCGATTCGGTCTTCAGCGCGACATCGAAGCCCTGAAAGAACTCGCCGAAGAGCGGCATGTCGGCGCCGTGGGCGAGGATCGGGTTGCGGCCGTCGATCTGGAAGATGACCTGTGCGGTGGGGAACTTGCCCTCGTTGAGGGCGGAAAGCTGGGTGAGGTCGGCGGGCAGGACGGTCAGGATCGCCGCCATGCGGCCGTCGCCCCGGCCCTCGGTCCCGTGGCAGGCGGCACAGTAGGTGGCGAAGAACTCGGCGCCGACAAGCGGGTCGCCTGCATCTTGCGCTGCGGCGGGAAGGGCGAAAAGAAGGGCTGCGGCGGCGCGTTTCATGGGAACCTCCGGGATGTGAGCCGCAAGGATGGCACGGGCAAAGGGCGCGGGCGTTGACAGGGATCAAGGTCGGGATCGTGGGCGCCGGGATCGGCGGGTTGGCCGCGGCGGCGCTTCTGGCGCGGGCCGGGCACGCGGTCACGGTCTTCGACCGGTTCGACGCGCCGCGGCCGGTCGGGTCCGGCCTGATGGTGCAGCCGGTCGGCATGGAGGTGCTCGACCGGATCGGGGCGGGCGAAGCGGTGCGGGCGATGGGGGCGCCGATCGGCACGATGCTGGGGCATGACGTCTCGGGGCGACGGGTGCTGGATGTCAGCTACGGCGACCGGCAGGGCGTGGGGATCCACCGGGCGGCGCTGTTCGGGGCGCTCCTCGACGCCGCGCAGGCCGCCGGGGCCGCGTTGCGCGGATCCTCCCAGGTCGTGGGGTCCCGGCTGGACGCTGGGCGCTGGGTCACGCTGGCAGGCGGCGAGGCAGGACCGTTCGACCTGGTCGTCGATGCGAGCGGGGCGCGGTCGGTGCTGTCGCCGCTCGGGGCGCGACAGCTGGCCTACGGCGCGCTCTGGGGGTCGGTGCCCTGGCCCGAAACGGCCCTCCCCTACGCGCGGCTGAGCCAGCGCTACCGCCGGGCTGACCGGATGGCGGGTGTGATGCCGATGGGGCGGCTTTCGGGAGGCGAGCCCCTGGCGGCGATCTTCTGGTCGCTGAAGATC
>JBNLCA010000512.1:0-2869 GCA_050303575.1 Paracoccaceae bacterium | reverse complement strand
CGGTCTTCAACGACGATCCGGGCGCTCAGGCGAAGGCCTTTCAGGACGCGGGCTGCGAGTGGATCCATCTCGTCGACCTCAATGGCGCCTTCGCCGGTGCGCCGGTCAACGCAGCGGCGGTCGAGGCGATCCTCGGCGCGGCAACGGTGCCCTGCCAGCTTGGCGGCGGCATCCGCGAGATGGCGGATATCGAGCGCTGGCTGACAAAGGGAATCGCGCGGGTGATCCTCGGCACGGTGGCGGTCGAGAATCCGGATCTGGTGCGCGACGCTGCAAGGGCCTTCCCCGGCCGGGTGGCGGTCGGTCTGGACGCGCGCAACGGAAAGGTCGCAACGAGGGGCTGGGCCGAGGAGACGGATGTCCTGGTCACCGACCTTGCGAAAAAGTTCGAGGACGCCGGCATCGCCGCGATCATCTACACCGACATCGACCGCGACGGCGCCATGGGCGGCCCGAATGTCGCGGCGACCGAGGCGCTCGCCCGCGCCGTCCGCGTTCCGGTCATCGCCTCGGGCGGCGTCTCGTCGATGGCCGACCTCCTCGCGCTGCGCGACACCGGCGTCATCGCAGGCGCGATTTCAGGCCGCGCGCTTTACGACGGCGCGATCGACCTTGCCGAGGCGCTTGCGGCGCTCGAAGGTTAGGGGCCATGCGGCCTTGCCGCGGACCGGGCCCGTCGCAGGGTGCAAACGGTTTGCACCTACGCCCTAAAGCGGCCCCGTCCGGTAGAGTTGCACCCTCAGCCCGCCATGGGCGACCGGCGGATCGGGCGTTTCGAACTTGAGCCCCGTCGCCTTGGCCAGCCCCGGCTCGCTCGTCACCAGCCCGACACGCCAGCCGGTAAATCGTTCGGTCAAAACTGTTCCCAAGGCACCGTAGAGGCCGTAGAGCAGCTTCTTGTTGCCGATCCTGGCGCCGTAGGGCGGGTTGACCATGACAAGGCCGGGCGGGCCATCGGGCGGTTGCAGGTCGCTGACCGGCGCCTGCGCGAAGCGGCACCAGTCCGCCACCCCGGCCCGTTCGGCGTTCTGGGTGGCCATGCGCACCGCGCCCGCGTCGCGGTCCGAGCCGAAGAACCGGACCTCGGGCGACCGCGCCAGCTCGGGGCGACGCATCGCCTCCCAGGCTGCCGGGTCGAAACTCGCGAGCTTCTCGAAGGCGAAGCTCCGCGAACGGCCGGGCATGAGGCCCGCAGCGATCTCGGCGGCCTCGAGAACGAAGGTGCCCGAGCCGCACATCGGGTCGAGGACCATCTGGCTTCCGTCGTAACCCATGGCGCGCAGGAACAGGGCTGCCATCGTCTCGCGCAGTGGCGCCTTGCCGACCGCCTCCTTGTGGCCGCGGCGGTGCAGGGGCTCGCCGGACGTGTCGACGGAAAAGGTGCAGAGGTCGTCCTCGATCCGCGCCATGACCCGCACAGGGGCGTCGTCGGCGAGGGGCGCGCCCAACTCCTCGGCGATCGCCCGGCCGATCCGCTGGGCCGCTGCCCCGGCGTGGTAGATCTTCGACTTCCGGCAGGTCGCCTCGACCGCCACTGGCACGTCGGGCCTGAGCACGTCGCCCCAGGGAAATTTCCGCGCCCGCTTGTCGAGCTGCGCCAGGTGCATCGCCCGGAACGAGCCGATCCTGGCCAATACCCGCCCCGCCCCGCGCAGGGTCAGGTTGGCGCGCCAGACCTCGGGCCAGCCGCCAAGGATGGTCACCCCGCCCGGCACCTCGGTGACCGGCCCGAACCCCGCCTCTCGCGCCTCGGCGGCGAGCAGTCCTTCGAGCCCAGGTAGGGCGGCCAGGAAGATCTCGAAACGCTCCATCCCGCCCTCCTATCCGGTTCTTGCCCTCACCCCAAGGGCTTGGCGCTGGCCAAGGCGCAGCTTCCGGTCTATCACCCGGGTCCGAGGAACCCGCCCATGCTGAAGACCCGCATCATCCCCTGCCTCGACGTGGCCGACGGCCGCGTGGTCAAGGGCGTGAACTTCGTCAACCTGATCGACGCGGGAGACCCGGTCGAGGCCGCCAAGGCCTATGACGCGGCAGGAGCGGACGAGCTCTGCTTTCTCGACATCCACGCCACGCACGAGAACCGGGGCACGATGTACGACCTTGTCACCCGGACGGCCGAGGCCTGCTTCATGCCGCTGACCGTGGGCGGCGGGGTCCGGACGCCCGAGGACGTGCGCGCGCTCCTCCTCGCCGGGGCCGACAAGGTCAGCTTCATGTCCGCCGCCGTGGCCGACCCAGACGTGGTGGCGCGCGCCGCCGACCGGTTCGGCAGCCAGTGCATCGTGGTCGCCATCGACGCCAAGACCGTGAGCCCCGGAAGATGGGAAATCTTCACCCATGGCGGGCGGAGGCCGACCGGCATCGACGCGGTGGACTATGCGCGTACCGTTGTCGGCAAGGGCGCGGGCGAGATTCTCCTCACCTCGATGGACCGCGATGGCACGCGGGCGGGCTTCAACCTGCCGCTCACCCGCGCCATCACCGATGCGGTCACGGTTCCGGTCATCGCCTCGGGCGGCGTCGGAACGCTCGATCACTTGGTCGAGGGCGTGACCGAGGGGCACGCCTCGGCCGTTCTCGCCGCCTCGATCTTCCATTTCGGTGAGTTCACCATTGGCCAGGCCAAGGCGCACATGGCCGCCGCCGGCATCCCGATGAGGCTGCAATGAGCCTGAAACGCCTTGCTGACACGATCGAGGCCCGCAAAGCGGCCGATCCCGAATCCTCATGGACCGCGAAGTTGCTGGCCAAGGGGCCGGAGAAGTGTGCCGAGAAATTCGGCGAGGAGGCGGTCGAGGCGATCGTCGAGGCCGTGAAGGGCGACCGCGACCGGCTGACCGCCGAGGCGGCGGACGTGCTCTACCACCTG
>JBNLCA010000511.1:0-6404 GCA_050303575.1 Paracoccaceae bacterium | reverse complement strand
ATCTCTTCACGGCGGCCGACGAGATCGCCGAGCGCGCGCGTGCGCTGGGCCAGCTGGCGCCGATGCGATTGGAGGAGATCCTCGACCTCTCGCAGGTCGAGGACGCCGCCAAGCCCCTGTCCGCCGAGGAGATGGTCGCCGAACTCGCCAGGGATCACGAGGCGGTCGCCAAGCGCATGCACGCGCTGATCGAAATGGCCGAGGAGCACAAGGACCCGGTGACGGGCGACCTGCTGACTGGACGTTCGGCGTTCCATGAGAAAGCCGCCTGGATGCTCCGCGCCACGGCGAAGAGAGCCTGATCGCAATTGCGCTGTCCCGCTCAGGTGGGACCGCGCGATTGACCTATACGCATGTCGGCCGGCTTGTCGCGCTGTCGCATGAGCTGGCCGCAATCACGTTGTCGTCCCCTCCTTCCAACGTTTGCTTGTCTTGCGGGGCAAGTCGTTGCAATCCTGAGTATATTGCATGACGCGGATTTCGAGTTACAGGCATGTCTTCGAGACCGACTACGGCACCGTCCTGGAAGAGATGCACGAGATCGACATGCGCACGTCGGACCCGTCGGCGGATTTTATGGCGCTAAGGGAACTGGCAATGCATGTGCGAAATACGATCAATATGGACGCCTATCTCGACAACGTTCGATGGCCGCTCCTGAAGGCGGTGGACGAGTTCCTCGCCTTTGGCCGAATGCTCGAGGGCGAACTGATCTTCACCGGCAACTGGGTCTATTCCCGAACCGAAGAGGAGGCGCAAAGAAATTCAGGCTTCAATCCGGTGCGCGAGCCCGAGGCCTATCTCGAGTACCTGCAAGCGGAACACCGCCGGAAGACCAATGAATTCGGCGAAATCGGAACTCTCGATGAAGGTTACCTGTTGCAGTTGCCACATCTGCTTCCGTCCCCGCCGGAGGACAGGTACGACTACTATGACCGCTTTCACTATGAAGGTGGAACGACTTTGCCCCGGTCGGAGAAACTCTCATACACCTCCGACTTCTATCGCGGCCCCGTCGTCTTCGACCTCGCGGGCTGGCGGCGGCTGACCGAGCTCTTCGTCGCCTGGCGGGTGCCGCGCTACATCTGGTTCGACGCCTATCTCTATGAGCTCGAGGGCCGCATCCACAAGCACCGCGCCTGGGGCGGCTGGCTCGGCTGGTTCGCGCATCCGATCCGGCCCGGCGACATGCCCGCCGGAACGCTGCTCTTCCCGATCGGGCCGGGCACGCTTGTCGCCTCCCAGGAGACGCAGCTGGACTCGGACGACCCCGTTCAGCTCGCTCGCGCCCAGGCCGTCGAGATCGCGCTTGTCGATCTCGGTATCCTGCCGACCAGGGAGGAACTGATCCGCCCGAGCCCTCTCTGATTTGGCCCGATGGCAGAAAGCCCCGGGGTTTGCGCCCCGGGGCTTTCGCGTTCCGACCGGCCTGCGAGGGTCAGGCGGCCAGAGTCTCGGTCGAGGAGAAGAACATCGCCTGGCTGACGGCCGAGCGGACCTGGTCCTCGGAGAAGGGCTTGGTGATCAGGAACGCCGGTTCGGGCTTGTCGCCGGTCAGCAGCCGTTCCGGGAATGCCGAGATGAAGATCACTGGCAGTTCGTCGAACTGGGCCAGGATGTCGTTCACCGCGTCGATGCCTGAGGAATTGTCGGCCAGCTGGATGTCGGCGAGGATCAGGTCGGGCTTTTCCTTCGAGGCGAGCTCGACCGCTTCGGTCCGCGTCCGGGCGATGCCGGTGACCCGGTGCCCGACCTCGGCGACGATGGCGGCGATGTCCATCGCGATGATCGCCTCGTCCTCGATGATCATCACCTTGCCGGCGACGGCATCCTTCATTTCCTTGCGCGCGATCTCGACGAAATCCGATGCCTCGTCCTTGTCGATCATCATGATCTCGCCGATTTCGGACATCGAGAACCCCTCGATCGCGTGGAGGAGAAGGGCCTCGCGCGAGTTCGGGGTCAGGTTCGCCATGTGCCGCTGTGCTCGGGCGGTCAGGTTGTCGTCACCGTCACCCGTCGGGGCGCCGGCCGAGGACCAGACCAGGTGGAAGGCGTTGAAGAGGGCAGTCTTGGTGCTGGAAGCGTCCTGCGTCGGCCCCCCGTTCTCGAGGATGGCCTCAAGCGTTGCCGCCGCGTAGCGGTCGCCGGAGGTCTGGCTCCCGGTCAGCGCACGCGCGTATCGACGGAGATAGGGAAGATTGGCAGCGACCGATGTCGCGAAGTCAGGCGTTGTGTCCGACGGCATGAGGACCCCTCTGCATTTTTTTCTGGAACCAAACGCTCTTGGTACGCGTTAGGTTCCGTGTAAGATCGAAAAAAGTAGGAACAGGCATGCACGGCCCTATGTCACAGGACAAAGACGGCTCCAAACTAAAAGCCTTGATCGACGAGAATCTCAAGCGTGTCTATGACGACGCGCTGACCGAGGAGGTTCCGGACCGGTTCAAGCAGCTTCTGGACCAGTTGCGCCAGAAGGAGGCCGGAAAATGAACACCGCTGCTGCCGCTGCCGATCCGCGCGAGGAATTGCCGGATCATCTTCCTGCATTGCGCGCCTTCGCCATCAGCCTGACCCAGAACGTCTCGGCCGCCGATGACCTGGTTCAGGACACGATCGTGAAGGCCTGGACCAACATGGACAAGTTCGAGGCCGGGACCAACCTTCGCGCCTGGCTTTTCACCATCCTGCGCAACACGTTCTTTTCGATCAAGCGCAAGCACAAGCGCGAGGTGGCCGATCCCGAGGGGATCCACGCGCAGAAGCTGTATGAGAAGCCCGCGCATGACGGCCGGCTGGCGTTCAACGACTTTCGGGTCGCCTTCGCCAAGCTGTCGCCGGAACATCGCGAGGTGCTGATCTTGGTCGGCGCGTCGGGCTTTTCCTACGAGGAAGCGTCGGAAACCATGGGGGTTGCCGTGGGGACCGTGAAGAGTCGTGCAAACCGCGCGCGCGCCCGTCTGAGCGAACTGATGGGTCTTGCCGAGGGCGAGACGCCGCTGTCGGACACCGATGGGGCGACGCAGGCGGTTCTGGGTAGATCGGGGATGCAGGCAGCATGAGTGACAAGCCGCCTGTGCGGCGGCGGCTGACGCAAAGACTAGGGTTTCAGATCGCGTTCATCCTGGCGGTGGTTCTGCTTCCCCTGACCGCGATCTCGGTTGTGCGGTCGGCCGCCCTTGTGAATGAGGCCCAGGCGCGGTCGGAAGCCGCGCTGATGGGCGAGACCGTGCATGCCGCCTCGCGCGAGCTTCAGCTGATCCAGGAGGCACGGGGCGCTGTCGAGGTGCTGGCGGGTTCGGTCCGTTCAGTGATCGGCGACGATGCGCGCTGTTCCGCGGTGATGCGCGACATCAAGGCCTCGTCCGCCCATTACACCCTTGTCGCCTATGTCCCGCTCAGCGGCATGATGACCTGTTCCTCGTCTGATGAGGCGCGGGACCTGCGGGATTCACCAACCTTCAAGACAGTTGTCCAGCGCGCCGATCCGACGCTGGTGGTGAACCGAAACGGGTCGATCTCGAGAACCTCGATCCTGGGGATCTCGCATCCGGTCTATGACGAGGCCGGGGCCCAGATCGGCTTCGTCACGGTGTCGCTGCCGCACAACGAGCTGGCCGCCCCCGAGGACACGCCCGGGGACGACTCCGAGCCGGGAATGACTCCCCTGGAGCTGATCACGTTCGATGCGGACGGAAACGTCCTGACCGCCGCCGGCTGGTCGAGCGGTTACGAAGGCTCGCTGCCCGCAAACCGGTCGCTGGCGGCGCTGGTTGGCCCGGGCGCCATCGCCTTCACCGCGCGGGCCGAGAACGGCATGGTGCGGGTCTTTTCGGTCGTGCCGCTGGTTCAGGACGAGCTCTACGCGCTGGGCACCTGGCCGCTCGACCAGGCCGAGTCGCTCCAGGACACGCTGGCGGCCATCCCGCTTCTGCTGCCGGCACTGATCTGGCTGGCGAGCCTTGGCGCCGCGTGGTTGGCGGTCGAGCGGCTTGTGATCCGCCACATCAAGACGCTGCGCACCTCGATCACGTCCTTCGCCGGGGGCAACCGGTCGGTCGGTGCCGTCGACTTCACGGCGGCGCCGCTGGAAGTGCAGGACGTGGCCGAGGCGTATCTCGCCATGACCGAAACGATCCTGCGCGAGGAGGCCGAGCTCGAGGACACCGTGCACCAGAAGGAGGTTCTCCTGCGCGAGGTGCATCACCGGGTAAAGAACAACCTGCAGCTCATCGCCTCGATCATGAACATGCAGATCCGCCGGGCCCAGTCGATCGAGACGCGCGCCACGCTGCGCGGTCTTCAGGACCGGGTGATGAGCCTGGCGACGATCCACCGCGAGCTTTTCCATACGGCGGGCCTTGCCGACGTCCATGTCGACGAACTGCTGGAAAGCATCGTGCGGCAGATCACGGTGATGGCCGTCGGCTCGTCACGCAAGGTCGATGTAAAGACCGAGTTCGCGCCGGTACGGCTGACGCCCGACCAGGCGGTGCCGGCGGCGCTCCTGGTGGCCGAGGCGGTGACGAGCGCATTTCACGAGGCCGGCAGCGACTCGGGCGAGTTGCCGCGCATCGAGGTCGGCCTGCATCTTGTCGGGCCGGATTCGGCGCGGCTCGAGGTGCGCCACGGCGTCGGCGCTCACACCGTGATCGAAAGCTCGGACGCCGAAGACTCGCTCGGCCAGCAACTCCTTTCGGCCTTTGCCCACCAACTGGGCGCGAATGTCGATGAAAGCGAGGAGGGGGGCCTGAGAACGCTCTCGGTCACCTTCCGCATCCGCAAGCTGACCGAGGCCGAGGCGCGGCGGCAGGAAGCGGCAGTCGCCTAGCCGAACCGAGGCCGGCGTTACTCGGCCGGCTCGGTGGCGGGCGAGGTACCCTCGTCCGCGGTGCGCCGCGGGAAGGTCAGTGCTCCGCCCAGCACCAGCACCCACAGCAGGAGCGGGATGGCGACGATGCCGCCCAGGGGCCCCCAGAGCCATATCCCGAAGATCAGCGACAGGAACACCAACAGCGGGTTCAGCGCGACCGAGCGGCCGACCAAAGTCGGGGTGACGAACTGTCCCTCGATCCCGTTGAAGAGCAGGAAGGTTGCCGCCGGGGCGAGGGCCATCGATCCGTCGAAGGCGGCGACGCCGGCGAAGAGCAGCGCCAGGACGAAGATCGCCGGGCCGAGATAGACGATGTAGTTCATCAGGAACGCCACGACGCCCCAGAGCATGCCGCCCGGCAGGCCCATCGCCTGAAGCGCCGCGCCGGTGGCGAGGCCGAGGCCGGCATTGATCGCGGTGATGGTGACGAAGTAGCGCGAGACGTGACGCTCGGCCTCGCGCAGGCGCACCGCCGTACGGCCGCGGTCGGTGTTGTCGGCAAGATGCATCGCCGCCCAGTCGTAGATCTCGCGCCGCGTCAGCAGAAAGAAGAACAGCGCGCCGGCGAAGACCAGGATCTGCGAGACGATGGCCGGCGCGACCATGATCGCGTCGGTGACGGTGGGCAGCGCGACGGTCTCGCCCTCGGCGGCGACTGTGGACGCGGCGTTCGCCTCGGGCACGATGGCGTTCGACACGTCGTCGGACACGTCGGAAAGGCCCTTCAGGAGGCCCCGGACCATGTGGATCGTCTCCTGCATGTCCGACCAGACCTTGGGCGCCTGGTCGACCAGCTGGGCGACCACCGGCTGGAACACCAGCGCCAGCCCGGCGATGATCATGAGCGTCGCGACAAGACCGAAGAGCGCGCCGAAGACCGGCGAGTAGCCCGCGCGTTCGAAATAGTCGGTGACCGGCGAGAGGACCACGCCCGCAACCAGCGCCAGCGCGAGCGGTGCGAAGATCGTCTCGACCGCGTTCAGCGCCATGACGATTGCGATGATGCCCATCGCGATGATCGAAAGCTTCCAGAAGCGGTCGAGCCTGTCCAATTATGCCCCCTCGGGTTTGACCCGTGCGTCAACGCGCGAGGGGCCTCGTGGGTTCCCTGAGGCGGGTTCCTGCCGCCGTGACCGATTTTGAAGGTTGTTGTTTCGAGGTCGCAGGAACAGCCGCAAGCATGACCGCGTTGAGCCGGTACCCGTAACCAACCCAAGGAGTTCTAGTGATGAACTGGGATCAGATCGAAGGAAACTGGAAGCAATTCAAGGGCAAGGCCCGCGAGAAGTGGGGCCAGATCACAGACGACGAATGGGACCAGGCGGAAGGCCGCCGCGAACAGATCGTCGGCCTGGTGCAGGAGAAGTACGGCCGCGCCAAGGACGAGGCAGAGCGCGAAGTCGACCGCTGGATCGAGTCGGTCTGAGGCGGCGACATGAGCATCCGTGAACAGGTCCGCGAGGACCCCAGGAAGGCGCTCTTCGCAATTCTGCAAGACGTCCCCGCCGGGATGCTCGGCGTCGAGGGATCG
>JBNLCA010000510.1:0-7964 GCA_050303575.1 Paracoccaceae bacterium | reverse complement strand
CTGATCGTGATCGACGTCCAGAACGATTTCTGCCCCGGCGGCGCGCTGGCTGTGGCGGAGGGCGATGAGATCGTTGCCGGGATCAACGCGTTGATGGGCGAGTTCGAGGTCAAGGTCCTGACCCAGGACTGGCACCCGGCCGACCATTCCTCCTTCGCGGCGAACCATCCCGGCGCGGCGCCCTTCTCGGTGACCGAGATGCCCTACGGGCCGCAGGTCCTGTGGCCGGTTCACTGCGTGCAGGGTTCGGACGGGGCGGCCTTCCACCGGGGCCTTTTGACCGACCCGGCCGACCTGATCCTCCGCAAGGGCTTTCGCAGCGCCATCGACAGCTATTCGGCCTTCTTCGAGAATGACCACACGACACCCACCGGGCTGGAAGGCTATCTCAGGACGCGCGGCGTCACCCGGCTGACGCTGGTCGGCCTCGCCACGGACTTCTGCGTCAACTTCTCGGCCGTCGATGCCGCGAAACTGGGGTTCGAGGTGACCGTGATCGAGGAGCTTTGCCGCGCCATCGATCTGGACGGCTCGCTCGCAAAGGCGCGCGAGGGGATGCAGGCGGCCGGCGTGACGCTGGCCTGACCGCTGCGCCCGGCCAAGTGCGGCGCGGACACCGTCAGGACAGCAGGTAGAGCGCCGCGAGGCCCCCGAAGATGACGAACGCCCAGACCGCGAGCGCGCGGGCCTTCCCGCCGGACGCGCTGCGGAGGGCCGGCGTCGCGCTCGACGAGCCGCGCCCCGTTGGCACTTCGCCGCGCCAGGGCTGGACCTTCGCGGCATAGAGCGTGATCTCGGTCATCGAGATGCCGTTCCAGTCCTTGTCCTTGAGGTCGAACCGGGACAGGTTCTCGGTCAGCCGCTTCAGGACATCGAGCATCGCGCCCTCGTCCTTGGCCGGGATGTGGGTGTCCGGCAGGCCGCTGTCATAGTGATTCAGCCCGAAGCCCGAGGCGAGGAGGTAATCGCGTACCTCGGGCGAGGCGCCGCGCAGCGCCTCGGCCGTCGCGGGATCGCGGAAAAGCGCCGTGTAATTGGCGCGGACCTGCTGCCTGAAGCCCATCTTCGCAAGCTCGGGCCCGATCGTCGGGTCGTCGAACAGCTCTTCGCCGAAGAGCCAGAATATATCGAACGCATGGCGCATCTGCACGCTCCGGCGGGCGGCCCGGTCTTGCCAAGCGAATGCCCAGTTGGTCTAACGGAACCTCGGTTCGGGGGAACTTATGGTCGACATCGCAACGCGCGTCTACAATCACAAGTGGAAGATCGACCCGATCGTCCGCTCGCTAATCGACACCGACTTCTACAAGCTCCTGATGTGCCAGTCGGTGTTCCGCAACCGGCCGGATACCGAGGTCACCTTCTCCCTGATCAACCGCACGAAGCGCATCCGGCTTGCCGAGATGATCGACGAGGGTGAACTGCGCGAGCAGCTCGACCATGTCCGCACGCTCAGGCTGGCGCGCGGCGAATCCACCTGGCTGCGCGGCAACACCTTCTACGGCAAGCGGCAGATGTTCCGCCCGGACTTCATGGAATGGTTCGAGAACCTGCAACTGCCGCCCTACCAGCTGGAAAAACGCGACGGCCAGTACGAGCTGACCTTCGAGGGCAAGTGGCCCGAGGTCATGCTGTGGGAGATCCCGGCGCTCGCCGTCATCATGGAACTGCGCTCGCGTGCCGTGCTGCGCGACATGGGCAAGTTCGAGCTCCAGGTCCTCTATGCCCGCGCCATGACAAAGCTGTGGGAAAAGGTCGACCGGCTGAGGCAGCTCGACGGCCTGCGCCTCGCCGATTTCGGCACCCGGCGGCGGCATTCGTTTCTGTGGCAGGACTGGTGCGTTCAGGCGATGATCGAGGGGCTGGGCGAGAAGTTCGTCGGCACCTCGAACTGCCTGATCGCCATGCGCCGCGACATCGAGGCGATCGGCACCAACGCCCACGAGCTTCCGATGGTCTACTCGGCCCTCGCCCGGACTGACGACGAGCTGGCCGAGGCGCCTTACAAGGTCCTTGCCGACTGGCACGAAGAACATGACGGCAACCTCAGGATCATCCTCCCCGACACCTACGGCACCAGGGGCTTCCTCGACCGCGCGCCCGACTGGCTGGCCTCGTGGACCGGTATCCGTATCGACTCGGGCGATCCGGCCGAGGGGGCCGAGACGGCCATCGCCTGGTGGACGTCGCGCGGCGAGGATCCAAGGAAGAAACTGATCATCTTCTCGGACGGGCTCGACGTCGAGATGATCGAGGAGCTTTACGCGCAGTTCTCTGGCCGCGCGAAGATCAGCTTCGGCTGGGGCACCCTTCTGACCAACGATTTCCGTGGCCTCGTCGCAGACGACGCGCTGGCGCCGTTCAGCCTGGTCTGCAAGGCACTGGCGGCGGACGGGCGGCCGACGGTAAAGCTCTCGGACAACCCGATGAAGGCGATGGGCCCGGCCGACGAGATTGCCCGTTACAAGCGCGTCTTCGGGGTCGGCGAGCAGGCGGCGATGGAGGTCTTCGTCTAGGCGGAGGCATGGACAGGCAGATGGCACCGCAGGGGCTTCCCGCCAATCTCGACCGCTCGGCCGACATGGCGTGGCAGCACCTGCGTGCGGCACATGGCCTGCCCGAGGGTGGGTGGTCGCTGCGCCGGATCGCGCGGCGCGAGACCGAGGACACCGCCCGCATCGCCTTTGTCGCCTCGACGCCGGGCGGGCCGCGCTACGTGTTCCGCCACCAACTGAGGCCGTGGAACCCCGAGGGATATGCCGGCCATTTCCGGATGCAGGAGCGCGCCTACGACCGGTTTCCGCATGGCGAGGGCCTCACCATGGCGCGGCCGATCCGGGTCGAGCCTGACATGCAGGCAAGCCTCATGGTGCACCTCGACGGCGTGCCGCTCTCCGAGGCGATGCGCGAGGCGGCGGGCGATCTGCCGGCGCAGCATGCGCTCCTCGAACGGGCCGGGCGCTGGCTGGGCGCCTATCACGGCGCTGCCATCGAGGAGCGCCGCATCTTCCAGCCGAAATACACGATTCGCTACTACGAGGGGCTGCGCGCGCAGGTCCGGGACGGCAAGTCGCATATCGAGGCGCGCGAGCTTTTCCTCCTCGGCATCGACCGGCTGGCCGGGCTCGGCCGGCGGATCGAGGGGCGCGAGACCGTTTCGGCGGCGCAGCACGGCGATCTGTACATGCGCAACCTCATCCTTTCGGATACGCAGATCGCCGGGATCGACGTCACCCGCGACGAGCCTGCGCCGGTCGGCCACGACATCGCCAAGCTGCTGCTCGACTACGTCTCGATCCTGCGCGACGCCGAGGACGTGGCGCCGGGCGAGGTGGTGCCGGAGGACGCGCTTGCGGCATTCTTCTCGGGCTACCGGCTGGTCCCGGCGGACGACCCGTCCGTGACGCTGCTCCTGCGCGCGCGCATCCTCGCCACCATCGCCGACCTCTCGCAACCGACGACGGCACCGGATCACCGCGAGCGCGGGCTGGCGCGGTTGGTCCCGATCGCCATTCGCAGTTTCGGCGGCGAGGTGCGGTAGCGCCGACCGCAAGGGTCGCGCAGGCACGGCGATGAATTAAAGGAGCCGGCCGCTACGGCAGGATCTGCCCGCGATGCTTGCCGAGATAGATCCTGAGCCACGGGGTGAAGCGCTCGGGCTCGTCGGCGACCTCGGCCTCGAGCACGTCGAACGGCACCCAGCTTGTCTCCATCACCTCGGCCGGGTTCGGGCGCACCTCGGGCCGGGCCGCGACTTCGCCGAGATAGAGGTCGACCAGCTCATGCTCGATCATGCCGCCGCCGACCTCGGCGCGGTACTCGATCCGGCCACGGTGCGCCAGCGGCACGCCGGTGATGCCAAGCTCGTCCGAGAGACGCCGCGCGGCGCAGATGCCGGGCGCCTCGCCCCAGCGCGGATGGGTGCAGCAGGTGTTCGCCCAGAGACCCGGCGTGTGGTACTTGGTCAGCGCCCGGCGCTGGATCAGCAGGCTCTCGCCATCGGTCAGGAAGACCGAGACGGCGGGATGCATCAACCCCGAAAGGTGAACGTCGAGCTTGCCCACCGGGCGCAGCTCGCCCCCGACCCAGGCCGGGATCATCTCTGAGCGCTGATCGTCCATCGGCGAGGACATACAATCGCCTCCGCGCCACCACAACGGGCTGCGACCAAGCTTTGGGTTGAAGGTGCCGTGCCGCGACCCCATAACGTGGCGAGACGCGCAGCCACGGGACCGGCCCGCCGGTCCGATCATACGGAGCTACCTCATGCGATCCGCTTACGCCCTTGCCCTCTTCCTCGCCGCCGCACCGGCATTTGCCCAGGACGCTGCCGCGCCGACCGGCGATGCCGCCAAGGGCGAGGGAGTCTTCCGCCAGTGCCAGGCCTGCCACGTCGTCGCCGATGCGGACGGCAACGTCCTTGCCGGCCGTTCGGGCCGGGTCGGGCCGAACCTTTTCGGCATCAACGGCAGTGCCGCCGGCGCGCAGGAGGGCTTCCGCTATTCCGAGCTGATGCACGAGGCGGCCGAGAAGGGCCTTGTCTGGAACGAAGAGACCTTCGTCGCCTACGTCCAGAACCCGACCAACTTCCTGCGCGAGCATTCGGGCGAGTCGGGTGGCCGGTCGAACATGACCTTCCAGCTCAGGAAGGAAGAGGACGCGGTCAACCTCTGGGCCTATATCGTCTCGCTGGCACCGGCCGAGTAAGCGAAGGGCGGCATGGATTTCGGGCTCTTCGCCATCTTCCTTGCCGCCTGCGGAGCGGCGGCCTCGACCGGGTCGCTGTTCCCGCCGGGCGAGTGGTACAGGGGTCTGGCCAAGCCGGCCTGGACCCCGCCGAACCTCGTCTTCCCGATCGCCTGGACGGCGATCTACCTGATGCTCGCCATCGCCGCCGCGCGGCTGGCGGTTCTGCCCGGCAGCGCCCATGCGCTGGCGCTCTGGGCCTTGCAGATCGCCCTCAACACGCTCTGGACGCCGGTCTTCTTCGGGCTGCACCGTCTGAAGGCCGGGCTTTTGATCATGGCCTGCCTCTGGGTCGTGGCCGTGGCGCTGATGGTGCTGGCCTTCGGGCTTGACCTGATCGCCGGGCTCCTGCTGGTGCCCTACGTGCTGTGGCTAAGCTACGCCGCAACGCTCAACTTCTGGATCGCGCGGAACAATCCCGGCTGAGCCCGGCTGAGGTCGAGGTCATCTACCGGCGCGGGGCAAGTGACCCGCGCCGCAGTGATGCCGGTGCCACCATGTCCAGCCGGTCGCACCAGCCGGGGCAGGCGCAGGCCTGACCGATGCTCGGTGTGGCTGATGTTTGGACGATCCTCCGCTTGCGCTCGCGGATCGTCGGCCCGCCGGACCGTCCTCAGATACGGGCCGAACGTGCCTCAGGCCAGCGCCGGGGTGCCTCCGCCCATCGGCGGAAGGGGTCGCTCGCGCACCGGCAGATGCACCAGCGCCGAGAACGCGCCCACACCCACGCCGATCCACCAGACCATCGTGTAGTCGCCGTAGATGTCGTACATCATGCCGCCCAGCCAGACACCGAGGAACCCGCCCAGCTGGTGGCTGAAGAACACGATCCCGTAGAGCGTGCCCATGTACCTCAGCCCGTAGATATGGGCGACAAGGCCCGAGGTCAGCGGCACCGTGGCCAGCCACAGCGCCCCCATCGTCACCGAGAAGACGATCACCGAGGTCGGCGTGATCGGCAGCATGATGAAGGCCGCGGCGACGATGGTCCGTGCAGTATATATGCCCGCCAGCAGGTACTTCTTGGTGTAGCGCTTGCCCAGCCAGCCCGCCGTCAGCGTGCCGGCGATGTTGGCCAACCCGATCAGCGAGATCGCCACCGCGCCCAGCGCCGAGGTCGTCGTCACGCCGACGCCGTGCAGGATCGAGCCCGGCTCGATCGGGCCGCACAGCTCGGTCACGAAGGCCGGGAAGTGCGCGGTGATGAAGGCGAGCTGGTAGCCGCACGAGAAGAAACCAAGGAAGATCAGCGTGAAGGACGGGTCCTTGAACGCCTTCACAAGCACCTCGCCCATGCTTTCTTCCAGCTGCGCGCGGGTGGCGCGCTCGGGCGCCCGCATCAGGGGCAGCGCGGCCAGCGTCACGACGATGATCGCCGCGAAGACGAAGAACACCTGTTGCCAGCCCATCATCGTCAGAAGCCATTCGGCGAAGGGTGCGCCGACGACCTGGCCCGCCGACCCGGCCGCCGTGGCGATGCCCAGCGCCATCGAGCGGTTCTCGTCCGACGCCGCCCGGCCAACGACCGCAAGAACCACGCCGAAGCCCATCCCGGCGATGCCGAAGCCAACCAGAACCGCCAGGCCCTGGTGGGCGATGGGGGTCGAGGACATGCCCGAAAGCACCAGCCCCACCGCATAGAACGCCGCGCCCAGCACGATGGCGCGCCGGTCGCCGAACCGCTCGGCCACCGCGCCGAAAAGCGGTTGCCCGATGCCCCATGCAAGGTTCTGGATGGCAATCGCCAGCGAGAACTCCGCCCGCGGCCAGCCGAACTCGTTCGCGATCGGGATCTGGAAAACGCCGAAGCTCGCGCGGACGGCGAAGGACAGCATGATGACGATGCAGCCGCCGATCAGGACGGGGGTGATAAGGGGTGCGCGCGTGTCCATGACACTCTCCGGTGGCGGGCTCGGAAAGTCCGCCCGCGCGCGCCGAAGGTCAAATGAAAATGCGTGATAAGTTCCATCGCGGACCTATCGGCGCCGCGCGCGCCTTTCGCGCGTCGCCTCGCCCAGAAGGCGTCGGAACGTCGGGCATTCCATGTGCGACGGCGCCTTGCAGCGGGCCACGTGGCGCAGAAGGTCGGCAAGCGCGGCAAGCTTTTCGGCTTGCGCCTCAAGCGTGTCCGCGCGGGCGAAAAGGTCGGGCTGCGAGAGCGCGGGCACCCCGTCGCGGTCGAACATGCCGCTGATCTCGTCGAGCGAGAAGCCCGCCGACTTCGCCAGCGTGACGAGCGACAGCTGCACCAGCGTCTCTGCCCCGAACTGCCGCCTCAGCCCGTGCCGCCCGATCGAGGAAATCAGCCCGATCTCCTCGTAGTACCGCAGGGTCGAGGGCGGTACTCCCGACCGTTCGGCGACCTCGGCGATGTCGAGAACCTTCACGCTTGACCTCAAGTCGGCTTGAATTCGTAGCCTGCGCGCCTCAATCGAGTCGTTCAAGGAAAATCCTCATGGAACATGCTGAAAACCGGGCGGAAACGCCCCTTCTGCGGGATCCGCGCGCCGTCGCGCTGCTCCTCGCCGCAACGCTGGTCATCATGGCCAATGCCACGATCAGCCCCGCGCTTCCCGGCCTTGCCGCCGCCTTCGCGGACGATCCGCAGGCGCCGATGCTGGTCCGCCTTCTCGTCGTCGCGCCGTCGCTCACCATCGCGCTCGCGGCACCCTTCGCCGGGCTTGTCGTCGATCGCTACGGCCGCCGCCGCGTGCTGCTCGCCGGCGCCGTTCTCTTCGTCTTGACTGGAAGCGCCGGGCTATTCCTTCCCGATCTGCGCACGATCCTGATGAGCCGCCTCGCCCTGGGCCTCGCCGTGGCGATGATTATGACCGCGCAGATGACGCTGATCGGCGACTGGTTCACCGGCGCGCGGCGAAGCGCGATGATGGGCCTGCAGATCTCGGCGCGGAACCTTGGCGGCCTTGTCTTCATCCTGCTTGCCGGATGGCTGGCCACACTGTCGCCGCGCCTGCCGTTCGCGATCTACGGGCTCGTCGCGCTTTATCTTCCGTTCCTGTGGCGCGCGGTGGACGAACCGGACCTTCCCTCCCGCACCGGCACGCCGGGCGCGGCGCTGGGCGACGGAATGCCGGGGTGGCGGGCGATGCTGGCGGGCCTGACCGTCCTCCAGATGGCGACCGGCATGGCCTTCTTCCTGATGCCGACGCAGCTGCCCTTCTACCTCCAGTCGCTCGGGCACCCGAGCGCCGGGACGA
>JBNLCA010000509.1:0-4819 GCA_050303575.1 Paracoccaceae bacterium | reverse complement strand
GCCTTGGCCTTGGGCCCGTGCGCCGGGAAGGGCGCGCGGTAGAGCACCGTAAGCTCTGCCCGGGTGACGCCCAGACGGTCGAGCGCGACAAGATGGCTTTCCACCGGCCAGGTCATCAGGACGAGCTCGCCCTTCGCCTCGCGCAGGACAAGGCCCTGCTCGCGGAGCCGGTGCTGCAGGCCGACCCAGTCCTTCGCCTCGGCAACGTCGCGGCGGAAGCGGTTCCGCAGGCCGATGACGCCTTCGCCCACCGCCTCGTCCTTCATGCGGGCGACCCGTTCGGCCACCGCGACGCGGATGAATTCGCTGGCCGACATCTCCTCGGACCGGGCCGCGGTGACGGCGGAACTGTAGAGCCCTTCGGGCATTCGAAACGTGATCGTTCGGTTGTTCATCATGGCACAACCCTCCGACAGACCTGGTTAACAGGCGCTGAAGCGCCAAGGACCGAGACGTGATACACGTCATACTGGGCGAAATTTTGTCCACAGGCCCGATAGGAGAAACCCATGCGCCTCGCCCTTCTGCTCTGTTCCGTAGCCGTTTTTCCCTTTTCAATCAACGCTGAGACGATCGAAGCTAATTCAAGTGTCGTTTCGGTGACGATGTATCCCTGGGGCGCCACGGTGGTTCGGCGAATCGATTTCGAGGCCGAGCCGGGCCAGCACGAGCTGGTCGTGCCGGACCTGCCGGAAGGCACGGCGTCCGAGAGCCTGCGGGTCGCCGGGAGGGGTGAGATGACCATCGGCGCGGTGAGTCTCGCGACCGGGCGGCTGCCGGCGGCCGAGGCCGAGCCCTCGCCCGAGGTGAAGGCGGCAGAGGCCGAGGTGAAGCGGCTCGAGGGCGTCCTGAGGGGCCGCGACGAGGCGATCGCCGCGATCCGCCTGAGGATCGATGCGGCCAACGAACAGTGGGCGTTCCTCAGGACCTTCGGCCAGACCAAGGCAGGCGAGGCGGTGACGGCAGGCGATGTCGAATCGCTGCGCGCGCTGACCCAGCTGGTCGGCGAGGAGGTCCTGAAGGCGCGCGAGGCGGCACATGACGCCGAGGTCGAGGCGCAGGCCGCCGAGCGCGCCAAGGAGGACGACCTGAAGGCGCTGGACGAGGCGCGCCGCGCGCTCGCCGCGCTGGTCGCCGAGGACCAGGGCCGCAACGTCCTGACGATGGCGGTCGAGACGGCGGTCGGCGGACCTATGAGTGTCGAGGTCACGACCTTCACCGATCAGGCCTCGTGGACGCCGGTCTACGACATCCGCCTCAGTCGTGACGGCGACGCGACGATGGCGGTCGAGCGCGGCGTGGTGGTCAGCCAGAATTCGGGCGAGGACTGGCGCGGCGTGGACCTTGTCCTTTCCACCGCCCGTCCCTCGGGCCAGAGCGCGCCGACGACGCTCTATCCCTGGCTGCGGCGGATCTACGATCAATCGAAAGACGGCGTCGTCTTCGGCGCGTCCGAGACCCGGATGATGGCGGACGAGGCGATGCCGACCGCGGCCCCGGCGCCTGTCGCGGAACCCGAGGCAGCCTACGAGGAAGCGGCGATCGTGCTGCAGGGGGCGACGGTGACTTACCACTATGGCAAGGCCGTCGACATCCGCGACGGTGTGGACGACCTCAGGCTCAAGCTCGACACCCTGGAGTTCACGCCGGACATCGCGGCCGTCGCGGTGCCGCGCAATGACGCAACGGCGTTCCTGGTGGCGGAACTGACGAACGACGCCGGCCAGATCCTGCTGCCGGGCCCGGCGCAGCTCTATCTCGACGGTGCGTTCGTCGGCGAGGGTGTGCTGCCGCTGGTGGCGGACGGGGACGACACCAAGCTGGGGTTCGGCCCGATCGACGGGATCCGCCTCAGCCGCACCGTGCCGGATCGCACCCAGGGCTCGCGCGGGATCATCACCTCGTCGAACCAGATCGACGAGGTGGCGATCCTGAAGGTCGAGAACCTGACCGGCGAGAGCTGGCCGATCCGTCTCCTCGACCTCGTGCCCTATTCCGAGCAGGACGATCTCGAGATCGACTGGCGCGCCACGCCGGCCCCGACCGAGACGGACGTGGACGACAAGCGCGGGATCCTGGCATGGGAGTTCGAGCTGGGTGCAGGCCAGACCCGCGAGGTCCGGCTGGAGCAAAGCCTGAGCTGGCCCGACGGCTACGGGCTGCAGTGAGCATGCCCTCGCGCCGGGCGGTCAGAACCGCTCGGCGCGCAGGACCTCGCAGTCGGTCACGCTGATCACACCGATATGCCGCTCGACCACCGTGAAGGCGGCATCGAGCAGCGCATCCAGACGATCGGGCCGGATCAGGCAGATCACCGCAACCATGCCCGAGCGGCCGACCTGACCCTCGCGGCTCCACCGGCCCGAACGGCCCGAACCGCCCAGCACCGGCAGGACGGTAAAGCCGGTAACGCCGGCCTCGGTCAGCGCGCCGGTAAGCCGCCCCTCCATCGGGGCCTCGATGATGATCTCGACACGCTTGGCACGATGGGTCTGCATCTCAGCCTCCGGTCACCGCCCGGGCCGCCGCCAGATAGAGCGGGATGCCGAGCGTCAGGTTGAAGGGGAAGGTTACGCCAAGCGACAGCGTGAGGTAGACGGCCGGATTCGCCTCGGGCAGCGCGACGCGCATGGCGGCCGGTACCGCGATGTAGGAGGCCGAGGCCGACAGCACCGCCAGGAGCATCGCGCCGCCGGGCGACAGGCCGATGGCCAGCGCCGCACCGAGGCCGAGGACCGACCCGGCGAGCGGCATCAGGATACCGAAGGCGATCGCCCCGGCGGTCAGCACGCCACGGCTCTCGCGCAGGCCGCGCCCGGCGACCAGTCCCATGTCCAGCAGGAAGAGGCACAGCACCCCCTGGAACGGCGCGTCGATGAAACTGGAGATGCGGGCAAAGCCCTCCTCGCCGGTCGCCAGGCCGATCAGGAAGGCGCCGACCAGAAGCACGATCGAGCCGTTGAGCATGACCTCGCGGACCAGGCCTCCGTCCCCTTCCGCCCGCGAGCCGGACCGCGCGGCGAGCCAGAGCGCGACCAGGATCGCCGGCGCCTCCATCGCGGCGGCCACGGCGACCATGTAGCCCTCGGCAGGGATGCCCTGCGCTGCGAGGACCGAGGTCGCGGCGACGAAGGTGACGATCGAGATCGAGCCGTAGTGGGCCGCGACCGCCGCCCGGTCGAGCGCGGAGAGGCGCGTCATCGCCCGAAGCAGCCCGAAGGCCAGGAGCGGAAGCGCCAGCGACAGGATCACGCCGGCCAGCAGCGCGAGGATGAGCGTGCCGTCGGCGCCGTGCCGGGCCACGCCGACCCCGCCCTTGAAGCCGATGGCAAAGAGAAGGTAGAGCGACATCGCCTTCGCCGCCGCCTCGGGCACCGAGAGGTCCGACCGCGCCAGCGCGGCCACCAGGCCCAGGACAAACGACAGGATGATGGGCGAGACAAGGTTGTCGCCCGCCAGTGACAGAATTCCGTCCATCCCCGTCCCCGAATTGAGTCCAGCGCGAGATAGGCCGCGCACGCGGGATGTAAAGGGGAAGCTCTGCCTTCAGGCCCGGCTCGGGCCATCCGCGTCGTCGCCGGAGGCCGCCTACCGCGCCGCGCCCGCCATCACGCGCAGCATCGACAGGAGCTTGACCCGGTTGTAGCCGCGGAACCAGTCGAAGCCTTCGCGGCGGGTCTCGACCAGGCCGTCGTCCATCGCCTGTGCGAACCGTCCCTCGGGCGTCACGGTGAAGATGAAGGGCAGGCCGCGCCGCTCGTAAGGGTCGAGCCCGGCCGCGGCCAGCGCCGCGTCCGCACCGGGCGCGTAGCGGGTGTCGAGATGGACGAGGACGAAGCTGTCCGCGACGAAGGCGGCGAGCACCCGGGCCTCGCCGCTGACGTCGCCCTCGGCGCGTTCGTAGATCGTGGCGGTGTCGCGCACCCGGTCCTCGGGGTCCGAGAAGGTATGGGTGAACTGGTCCGTCTCGCCATTCACGTAGGCCTCGAAGACGTGGCACCAGATACACCATTCGGCGCCGTAGGAGACGAGGAGCACCTTGCCCTGGCGGTTCGCCTCGGCCAGCGCCGCCTGGAAGAGAGCGTTCTGGTCGCCGCACTCGTCGTAGATCTTCGCCCGCCCGCCGCGGCAGCCGGAATCGATCTCGGCGGGAAAGACGGTCAGAGCGCCCTCGGCCCGGCCGGTGGCCGGCAGGGCGCAGGCGAGCGCGACCAGGAGGGCGGCGAGGCGCATCATGCCTTTTTCATAGAGAGCGTGGGCCGTCCCTGCAACAACGCGGCGAGCGCCAGAAGGGCGAGGATCGCGGCGGTGCCCAGGTAGACGGCACCGAAGCCCTGCGCAGCGATCAGTGGCGTCGCGGCGAGGGGTGAGAGGAACTGGCCCAGGAAGGCCGAGGTCGTGAGGAGGCCGCCGCCGAGCCCGCGCCGCGCCGCCGGGACGATGGCGAGCGCAAGCGCCGCGAAGGTCGGCATGGCGAGCGCATAGCCCGCGCCGATCGTGGCGCTGGCAGCGAAGAGCGCGACCAAGGGGCCCGCGCCCGCCAGCGCGGCAAAGCCCGCCGCCATCAGCCCGAACCCTGCCGCAAGCGTGCCGGCCGCGCCGATCCGGCGTTCGACGCGGGCATAGCTCAGCGCCACGGCGCCGCCGGCCAGCATCAGGACGGCGAGCGCGGCGCCGGTCGTCCCGGCGCTCGGGTGCCCGAGCGACTGGAGGTAGAAGGGCAGCTGCGTCGGCATCAGGAAGAAGGCCATGCCGGTCGCCATCTGGAGGACGGTCAGGCCCGCCAGCATCGCCCGCCACCCCGGCATTCCGTCGCCCA
>JBNLCA010000508.1:0-2064 GCA_050303575.1 Paracoccaceae bacterium | reverse complement strand
GGCGAGGAGGACGTCGACGTGGTCGACTGGATCGAGATGATCCCGTTCGACGAGACGCGCAACTACGTGATGCGGGTGACCGAGAGCCTGCCGGTCTACCGCGCGCGGCTTACCGGCAAGATCGAGCCGCTGAACTTCCTGCACGAGTTGAAGGGGATGTAATAATCTCCTCCTCGGTCCGGTGCGCGCCGACGGCGCAGGGCCGAGCGCCCGGACCAAGAGTCAATTGACAAACCTTGCATGCTCGCCACCGCGAGGCGTATCCAGATGGCGTTTCACCGAAGGATTTCCCGATGCGTGCTTCTGCCTGCGCCCTTGCCCTTTCCGCCCTCGTCGCGGCACCTGCCCTCGCCAACGACGGGTTCGGCGGCCTGTCGGCCACGGGCCTGACCTTCTCGCGCACCGATGCCGTGGTGATGGAAAGCGAGGATCTCTTCATCGGCCTCGAGAAGATCAGCGTCGACTATGTCTTCCGCAACACCACCGGCGAGGACGTCACCGGCGAGGTGATCTTCCCGCTGCCGCCGATCTCGCTCTGGGCCCAGCTGGAAAGCGATCAGAACCTGCCGCGCCCGGTCGAGGGCAACATCCTGAACTTCCGCGCGCTCGTGGACGGTGCCGAGGTGCCGGTCTCGGTGGACGCCATCGCCGTCATCGAGCCGCCGTGGGAGGAGAACCGCCCGCTTTCGGAGCAGTACGACACGCCCGGCCGCGACGTCACCGCCGAGCTTGTGCGCCTCGGCATCCCGCTTTCGGCCGATGTCGATCGGGTGAGCGCCGTCCTTTCCGCCCTGCCGCCCGCCACCCGGGACGAGCTCACCCGCCTCGACCTTGCCGAGTTCCAGGAGGCGTCGGATGGCATGCCGGCGCAGGCCTACCCGCACTGGTCCGTGATCCTGCGCTATCACTGGACCCAGACCTTCCCGGCCGGTGCGACGGTCCGCATCCACCACGACTACGACAACCGCCCGCCCGGGGGCCTTTTCAACTGGGAAGACCCGCCGCCGGACTACCAGCGCCAGCTGGTCGACCAGTACTGCATCGACGGCGGCACCTCGCGCGCCATCGCGCGCACCGTCGCCCGACCGGGCGAGGACTTCTCGATGGGAGTCGCCTATAACCTTTCCTACGTCCTGCGCACGGCAAACAGCTGGGCCGGGCCGATCGGCAACTTCCGCCTGACGCTGGACAAGGGCGATCCGGCCAACGTCATCTCGCTCTGCATCGACGGGATATCGAAGACGGGACCGACCACCTTCGTCTCGGAGAAGACGAACTACACGCCCGAACGCGACCTCGAGATCCTGGTGGTTACGCCTTTCAAGGGCTGAGCGGCGATGACGATCACCGTGCCTGTGAGGAGCGCGCTGCGCTTGCTCCTCTTCGCCTTGACGTCCGTTCTGACCATCTCCGCCTGCGACTATGGCGTTCGGTGGGAAGATGACGCCTACGTGGTCGCGTGGCTCGACACGGGTGACAACGTCACTCTTGCGCGAAAGCTCGACGGTCACGCTACGATCGGGCGGGTGGGTCCGCGCATCCGAGCTGTCGGTTCGGACGAACGCTATGTCCTGGTCGAGCGGGAGCAAATTGAACCAATGACGGACGCTCTTCCGACCGGCGCACGCAGCTGCTACTATGTCAACAAGCGGCTGGACGCCGATTACGCGGAGGCTGCGGTGTCGGTCGTCGGTCCGCTGACGCTGGAGGAGTTCGAGGCCAAGAAGGTCGAGTTCGGCCTTCCGGACTTCCAGAAGTACTTCTGATCTGTGAGAAGGATTTGGCAGGGGCAGCAGGGCTCGAACCCGCGACCTACGGTTTTGGAGACCGTCGCTCTACCAGCTGAGCTATACCCCTAAGGCCGTGGCGGTAGCTACGGCAGGCGGGGGACGGAATCAAGGGCGATTTCGCCCGTGCCGCCGCTCAGGGATCGAGAAGCCGTCCGGTCACGAAGCGGACCTGTTCGACCAGGTCGCCGCCCGGAAATGCGCGCGACTTCACCCCGTCGATGCAGGCATTGAGAAGTTCCGCCCGGCCTCGCGGATCGGGGTGTCCCTCGGCCGC
>JBNLCA010000507.1:0-10231 GCA_050303575.1 Paracoccaceae bacterium | reverse complement strand
CATCTGCCCAGCGTTCCCGGCCGGGGGCAACAATGTTCCGGATGGACTGGATCATGCCCGGGGACAGGTGCAGGACCCGTCCAGAGCCTGGTGCGGCCCGGCCGCTCCAAACCCCGTCACATCATCTCCAGCGAAGTGAATTCCCCTCGGCCGGAGCGGCAGTCGAGCCGGTCAGGGAACGGTCTCGGCCATCGCGGCGGGATAATGGTCGAGCAGGGCCAAACGATCCGGAGCGGAATGTTTCGCGCTGAAACTGGCGATGTCGGCGCTCATCTCGTTGGCGACGACCGGATCGAGCGGCGGAATTTCTCCGGACCGGTGCATTTCCATGACCTTGACGCGCGCCAGGTGCAGGCGGTCCTGGCCGAACTTGAGGCGCCGGAAGCGAGGCTCGGTCGATTTCTTGACGAAGGGCAGGCCGAACTCGTCCATCGTGGCGTGGATGAAGGTGGTCGAGGGGAAGAACTCGAGCGAGTTCAGCATGTCGCTGATCTGGGCGAAGGCCTGAAGCCGCCAGTCCGGCGTATCGGCATAGTGATCGAGCAGCAGGCGCACGTCGCGCGCGCGGCTTTCGATGTGGTAGGTCGCGCCCGAGAGCACCCAGCGAAGCGTGGCGGAAGGCGCCTCGGCGGCCCAGCACAGGAACGAGGCGAAGGAGACAAGGCTCTGCGGGGCGAAGCCGGCGGACATCATGGCGTTCGAGATGCCCTTCTCGCCGCGCACGATGGTCTGGACCCGGTCGTCGCTGAGCGGGTAACCGGACCAGAACGTCCGGAAGGCGTCGCTTGTCAGCGCCTCGCGGCGAAAATGCAGGAAGTGCGATTCGACGTGCCAGGCGTTGCCCCTGCCATAGGGCTCCTGCTTGAAGACGAACCCCGAGAAGGGCGCGTCCATCGCCTCGATCCGCGCCAGGGAATCGTCGGCCTCGCGCAGGGGAAACCAGGTGCTGTCGTTCATCAGGACGAGCGCCTCGGGCTCGATCCCGTCGCGCCAGAGGAGCCGGATGCCGTCGCGATAGGCGCCGAAGTCGTAGCCGAAGTTCGGTCGTTCGACGACGCGCCAGCTGAGGCCCCGAAGGGTCTCGCGGTCCGCGTCCGAAAGCGGTGCGTTCGACAGGATGAGAGGGCTGTAGCCGTTGGCGACGAGGTGCCGGCAGGTCAGCGACACCGACCGGGCGAGACCGCGGGGCTGAAAGAGGACGAAGATCGCGATCTTCGATCCGCCCGCAACCTTGCCCTCGGCGATCCTGAGTTCGGTCTCGAAATGCCTGTCGTACCAGCGCTGCCGCAAGGGCTCGCGCACGCGGGCAATTCTGCGAGCCGTGCGCTCCTTGATGCGCACGAGTTCGCGTTCGATCTTCCAACGCGGAATCATGTGTCTTTACCCAGAACCTGGCCTTGCCCCGATTTTGTCGCTGGCCGGCGACGGCGATGTCCTGAATCTAGGTCTGCTGTATGCGGGCTACAACCTGAGGGATAGTGGTGCGCGGGAGTTCGCCCAAACGGGCCGCATCATTCCGCCGATGGCGCCGGGGTGCGTTTGGCCCGGGTTGGGCTTGACGAGACGTAAGCCGCAGTCGCCTCAAGATTGAAGAATCCGGTCTTTCAAAGGCCTTGGACGTCTCATGGCGCTGCAGAGCACGCTCCCCGCACATCCCGCGCGCGGGCAAGCGGAGGGCGGTGACATTGGCGGGATTTTGCCGGCGGGCGATGACACGATCGCGTGACGGTTGGCCGAGAGGGCGCCGGACCGGTCAATCCGGCCGTTCGCGCGACTCGATTTCGGCCAGCACCTCGGGGAATGGCGGCTCGAGGGCCCCGTCGGCAACGGCGCGCAGGTATTGCGTGCGCATCCGGCTGTGGAGCGTGCCGTAGGTCCGCTTGAGGAAGGTTCCGGTGCCCTTCTTGATGTAGGGCGTGCCGAGGAGGCGGATCGAGGCATAGGGGAACGACGCGTGGAAGCTGCGCCGGGCGATGACGCGGCTGACATGGGCCAGGGCCGCATCGCGCCAGCCGGGCGAGGTGCCCTGCGTCAGCGCCTCGTTTTCGGCTATGAAGTCGGGGTCCGTGTAGGCGGCATAAGCGAGCGTCGCGCGCAGGGTGGCATCGTCCGAGGCTGCGACGGCCTGGTAGAAGACGTCAGGCGCGAGGACGCCGTCGACCCTCAGGCCCGCGCGCTCCATCGCGCGGGAAAAGCCGCGCTCGCCCCGGTAGACGGCGTTGTACTTGTTCGAGGAGACGCGGAACGTCCGCCAGAAGCGGTCGTACGCGTCGTGACCGAGGGCGGTGCGGTTGACGAGGTAGAAGTAGCTTTCGAGGAACGGGTGCCGCTTGGTCGAAAGCTTGCGCCGCCGCATGGCCGGGTGGATCACCGCGCCCGCGAGGTCGGTGTCCAGCGCCTCCATCCGGTCGATCAGCGTCTCGCCCGGGCCGATCGGGAACCAGACGCTGTCGTTGAGGATGATCAGCCGCTCGGGCGCCGCGCCCCAGTCGGCGAGCGACAGGATGCCATCGCGGTAGCCGCCGAAGTCGTACCCGTAGTTCGGACGGACCACGGTCTTCCAGGCGGTGGCATTGAGCTTGTCGCGGTCGTCGCGGCTGAGCGGCGTGTTCGAGACGACAAGCGGCGCGTAGCCCTTGTCGGTGAAATGCCGGCAGGTGAGCAGCGTCGAGGCGAGGATGCCGTTCGGCTGGTAGAGCAGGTAGAGCGCGACCTTGGGGCCGAGGGGAACGGCGCCGGTTTCGACGTCGAGTATTTCCGCGCGCTGCCGGTCATGCGCGCGCTGGACGAAAGGCTCCCACACGAGGCCGCCCAGGGCGCGCAGCTGCTGGCCCGCCCGGTCGATCTCGCGTGCGATTTTCCAGCGCGGGATCATCGCTCAGGCGAGGTCGGCCCAGCGGAGCTGGGTGTTGCGGGTGACGGCGCGGGTGAGCCGCTTGCCGACGACCTTGTCGAAGTCGTAGCCGGGGATCTCGCCCGAGCCGGGACGGCGGGCCCAGATGTCGGTCTCGGCGATGACATGGCCCTCGGGCAGGTCCTTGTCCGCGACGACCGAGGCGCGCGCGAAGCGGTAGACGTCCTCCTCGGGCCCGGTACGCTGCTTGGGGTTCCTGAGCGCGGTCCAGATCTCCTTCGACCGGTCGATGAGGAACCTGAGCTCCGCCGGGTCCATCGAGCAGGAAATGTCCGGCCCCTTGCGATAGCGCGTGTCGGTGTAATGCCGTTCCAGCACGCAAGCGCCCAGCGCGACCGAGGCCAGCGCCATTTCGGGACCGATGGAATGGTCGGAGAATCCGACGACGGCCTTCGGGAAGGCCTTCGAGAGCTCCGTCACGCCCTGCAGCGAGACGATCTCGGCCGGGCTGGGATAGAGGTTGGTGCATTCCAGAAGCGCATAGTCGACGCCGGCCGCATCGAGAATCTCGACCGAGGCGCGCAGCGTCTCGATGGTTTGCATGCCGGTCGACATGATGACGGGCTTGCCCTTCGAGGCGATGTGCCGGATCAGCGGCAGGTTGTCGGCCTCGCCCGAGCCGATCTTGTAGGCCGGCACGTCGAGCGTTTCGAGGAAATCGCAGGCGGCGCGGGAGAAGGGGGTCGATATCCAGATCAGGCCAAGGCTTTCGGTGTAGCGCTTCAGCTCGGCCTCGTCCTCGCGCGACAGCGCGCACGCCTCCATGACATGCCAGATCGAGACATCGGCGTTCGGCGGGAAGATCTGCTTCGCCTCCTCGGTCATCTCGTCTTCGACGATATGGGTCTGGTGCTTGATGATCTCGCAGCCCGACAGGGCGGCAAGCCGCACCATTTCCTTGGCGACGGCAAGCTCGCCGCCGTGGTTGATGCCGATCTCGGCGATGACGAGCGGCGGGTGCGCCGGGCCGATCTCGCGGTGGGCGATCTTCATTGCTGTCCTCCGGTTCGGGCGCTACAGGCCTATCCGTGCCTGCGCGGGGCTGCAAGCGCCCCGGTTATTGGTTATCATGCGTCTTCAGGGGAAGGTCGGATCAGTCTGGAGGAGTCGAGACCATGATACGACCCATCGCTGCCCTTGCCCTCGTGGCGGCCCTTGCAGGCTGTGAAAGCCTGACCGACGCCGAATGCCAGTCGGCCGACTGGTACCAGATCGGTGTGCGCGACGGTTCTGAGGGCCGGGCGCCCGATTTCGTCGAGGCGCACCAGCGGGCCTGCGCCAGCGCCGGGATCGCGCCCGACGTGAGCCGCTGGATGGAGGGCCGCGAGCGCGGCCTGAGGCTCTATTGCACGCCGGCCAAGGCCTACCAGGTCGGCCGGGGCGGCGGTTCGGTCCGGCCGGGCTGCACGCCGGCCGAAATGCAGGCGCTGTCGGCGGCCTACCAGAAGGGCGCTGCCTACTGGCGGGTCGAGCTGCAGATACGCGACATCGAAAGCGACCTGCGCGAGATCGACCGGGATCTGGCCTCGCTTCCGCCCACGGAAAGCGCCATGCGGGCGCGGCTTTATGCCGAGCGGGCGCGGCTTTCGTCGCAGCTGACGCTTCTGCAGCTGGAACAGCGGCGCTACGCGAGCTGGCCCTAGAACCGGCCGGGACGGAAGGGCGCGGGATCGGTCGCCGGGGTCCGCCCGGCGATCATGTCCGCCACCATGCGTGCCGTCGCCGGCGCGAGCGTCAGGCCGATATGGCCGTGGCCGAAGGCATGGATGATGTCGTTGCCGCCCTGCGATGGCCCGATGACCGGCAGGCTGTCGGGCATCGAGGGGCGAAACCCCATCCAGCTTCGGCTCGGCGCGCCGAGTCCGGGCAGAATGGCGCGGGCGCCGTCCTCGAGGCGTTTCAGACGGTGCGGCGAGGGCGGGGCGGTGAGCCCGCCAAGCTCGACCGTCCCGGCGACGCGGAGCCGGCCCTCCATCGGGCAGAGATAGAAGCCGCGCGCCGTGGGCGAGGTCGGGCGGCTGACGGGCGGGTTTTCCATGTCCCATTCGAGGTGATAACCGCGCTCGGTATCGAGGGGGACGCGGTCGCCCGCCATGACGGCGAGCGACCTGGAATGCGCGCCCGCGGCGATCACGACGCGGCGGGCGTGGAGCCTGAGGCCGGGGCCGGTCACGGTGACGCCGTCCACCTGCCGCGAGAGCGCCTCGACGCGTGCGGGCAGGTGGCGCGCGCCGGCCCGTTCGGCGGCGGCCTGGAGATGCGCGACCATCCGGCCGGGGTCCGACAGGAAAAGGGCGTTCGGGAAGAAGGCGCCGCCGGCGGCGCCCGGCAGCGCGGGTTCCAGTTCGGCGGTCTGCGCGGGATCGAGGAGTTCCAGCGCGACGCCGACCGTGCGGCGGAACTCGAGATCGGCGCGGGCGGCGGCAAGCGCGGCGGGCGTCTCGTAGAGGTAGAGGCAGCCGCGGTTCCGCACGAGGTGGCTGGCGCCGATGCCGGCCGAGAGCTCGCGCCAGAGCGGTGCCGCGTCGGCGAGAAGCGCGGCGAGCGCATGGGCGTTGCGGCGCGCCGGGCCGGGCAGCGACTGGCGCGTGAAGCGGATCAGCCAGGGGGCGAGGGCGGGCAGCGCGGCGCGCCGGATCGCGAGCGGCGAGTTGCGGTTGAAAAGGAGCGAGGGGAGCGCCCTGAGGACGGCGGGCGTGCCGACCGGCTGGACGGCGTAGTCCGCGATGGTGCCGGCATTGCCATGGCTCGCCCCTTGTCCGGGGTCGGGGTCGATGAACGCGACCTCCCGGCCCTCCGCCGCCAGCCGGTGCGCGATGGCGAGACCCACGACGCCCGCGCCGACGATCGCGATCTCCGTGCGGACCGGCTTGCCGCTTCCGGTGGCCGTCTCGGCCGGACCCTCGGTCAACTCGACCTCAGGTCATCGCCGACGAGGAGATAGACCCGGAAATGCAGAACCAGCGGCGCGTCCTCGGTGCCCCAGAGATTGACATAGTGGAGGACGGTCTGGCCCTCCTGGACATATCCCGTCGCGACCACGTTCATCTCGAATTCAGCCTTCACACGCGGGCCGAAACGCGAAGGTTCCTCGAGGCCATCGACATCGTGCATCCGGTCGAGGATCCAGCCGAGCCCGAGCGCGCGCTCGGCGTCCAGCATTGCCGGATCGTTTTCCCGCACGATCATTCCGCAGATCGTTTCGGCCACGGCGTTCGCGGGCCAGTCCCGCGGATCGACGCCGCCGATGGTCCCGATCAGCATCTTCTGCTCGTTCGAAAGTGCATCGGGGTCCGGCGTGAAGGCCTCGCGGCCGAAGCGGACGCAGTTGAGAGCGGCCGAAGGATGCGGCCCGACGCCCGACGACCCGGCCGCGACGGTGACGCGCGTAAACCAGTAAAGGGGGTCCTCGGGGAACAGCCTGTTCTGGACTTCCGGCGCGGACAGGCTGCCGTGCGCTCCGATAGCCGAAGCCGCCTCGGTCATCCTGATGCCGAATTCCGGTGCGTCGAGCTGGGTGAGGAACGCCAGATCGAGGATCGGGCCGAGATCGACCGGACCCGCGGAAGCCGCTGACGCGACGGCAAAGCCCAGAGCGGCGCCCTGAAGGCAACGCGTGCCGGGCAGCGCTCTCACAGGCAGGCCTCGAAGAGCGCGCGGGTGTTTTCCTTCGTCATCGTGACCGGGTTGCCGCCGGCCGAGGGGTCTTCCAAAGCCATCGCGGTCATCTCGTCCAGACGGTCGGTGCCGACGCCCATCGCCGTCAGGTTTGCCGGGATGCCGAGGCCGGCGCGCAGGGACATGACGAAGTCGTAGAAGCCGTCGAAACCGCCCTCGATGCCGAGATAGGCGGCCGCCGCGTCGATGCGCGTCTCGATCGCCGGGCGGTTCATCTTCAGGACCGGCGGCATGACCACGGCGTTCGTAGTGCCGTGGTGGGTGCCATAGATCGCGCCGATCGGGTGGGAAAGCGCGTGGATCGCGCCGAGGCCCTTCTGGAATGCGACTGCGCCCATCGCCGCCGCGCTCATCATGTGGGCGCGGGCTTCGAGGTCGGTGGGCTCGGCGTAGACCTTGGGCAGGTTCTCCTTGACCAGCCGCATCCCTTCCAGGGCGATCCCCTGGCTCATCGGGTGGTAGAAGGGCGAGGAGTACGCCTCGAGGCAGTGCGCGAAGGCGTCCATGCCGGTGCCGGCGGTGATGAACTTCGGCATCCCGACGGTGAGTTCGGGGTCGCAGATCGTGACGGCGGGCAGGAGCTTGGGGTGGAAAATGATCTTCTTCACATGCGTTGCCGAGTTCGTCAGAACGCCTGCCCGGCCGACTTCCGATCCGGTGCCGGCGGTCGTCGGCACGGCGACGATGGGGGCGATCTTCGCGGCATCGGCGCGGGTCCACCAGTCGCCGATATCCTCGAAATCCCAGACCGGCCGGGTCTGGCCGACCATGAAGGCGATCAGCTTGCCGAGATCGAGCGCCGAGCCGCCGCCGAAGGCGATGACGCCGTCATGGCCGCCGCCCGCGTAGACCTTCAGCCCGGACTCGAGATTCATTTCGTTCGGGTTCGGATCGACGTCGGAGAAGACGGCGCGGCCAAGGCCGGCGGCGTCGAGGATGTCCAGCGCCTGCGCCGTGATCGGCAGGGCGGCGAGTGCCTTGTCGGTGACCAGAAGCGGGCGCTTGAGCCCAGCTGCCTTGCAGTGGTCGGCGAGTTCCTTGATGCGGCCCGGACCGAACTTGATGGCGGTGGGATAGGACCAGTTGGCGGTAGGCGCAGTCATGATTTCACCTTGCGGAAGTGGTACGAGCGCGGCCGCGTGACCGCGTGGAAGCCGAGGGGCGAGAGCGAGCCTCCGCGGCCGGTGTCCTTGCAGCCGGTCCAGCAGATGGCCGGGTCGAGATAGTCGGCGCGGTTCATGAAGACGGTGCCGGTCTCGATCTTCCGCGCGATGGACCATGCACGGTCCGCATCCTGCGTCCAGAGCGAGGCGGTCAGGCCGTAGGGCGAGTCGTTCATCAGCCTGAGCGCCTCGGCATCGTCCGCCACCGGCATGATGCCGACGACCGGGCCGAAGCTCTCCTCCATCATCACGCGCATCTTGTGGTTCACGTCGACCAGCACCTTCGGCGCCAGATAGGCGCCGCCGTCGTCGGTGTTGAACTTCGCGGCATCGACCAGCTGGCGGGCGCCGGCGACCTCGGCCTCGGCCACCTGTTCGCGCACCGTGCGGGCGAAGCGGACGTTGGCCATCGGCCCGAGCGTCGTGGTCTCGTCGAAGGGGCTGCCGAGGACGAGGCTTTCGGCCCAGGCGACGGCCTTGTCGACGAAGCTCTGGTAGAGGGGCTTGGCGACGTAGATCCGCTCGATCCCGCAGCAGCATTGGCCGGCATTGTACATCGCGCCGTCCATCAGGACGTCGACCGCCCAGTCGAGGTCGGCGTCGTCCATGACGTAGCCCGGGTCCTTGCCGCCGAGCTCGAGCCCCGTCGCGGTGAAGGTACCCGCCGCCGCGCGCTCGATGGCGGCGCCGCCGGCGACCGAGCCGGTGAAGTTCACGAAGCCGAAGCTCCGCTGCCTGATCAGATGCTCGGTCGTCTCGTGGTCGAGGACGACGTTCTGGAAGACGTCCTCGGGCACGCCGCCCTTGTGCAGCGCCTCGGCGATGCGCTCGCCGACGAGGAGGGTCTGGCTCGCATGCTTGAGCATCACCGCGTTGCCGGCGATCAAGGCCGCGATGATGGTGTTCATCGCGGTCATGTAAGGGTAGTTCCACGGCGCGATGACGAAGACGAGGCCATGCGGTTCGCGCTCGATCCGGCGCTCGAACCTGTCGCTCTCCTCGGCGATCATCGGGGCGAGCGCGTCCGAGGCAGCGCCGAACATGTAGTTCGCGCGTTCGTTCAGCCCGCCGTATTCGCCGCCGTAGCGGGTCGGACGGCCCATCTGCCAGGCCAGTTCCTCGACCACCCGGTCCTTTATGTCGTTGAGCGCGGCGACACCCGCCTTCACCTTGGCGATACGCTCGTCGAGCGTCAGCGCCGCCCAGGCCGGCTGCGCCGCCTTCGCCCGCGCGACGGCCTTCTCGGCGTCGGCGACGGAAAGCGCCGGACGCTCGGCATAGACCCGCCCGTCCACGGGCGAGATGCATTGGATCATCTTGGTCATGTCATCCATCCTTCGCGGGGGCTTTCCCGCATACTCATGCGCGTTCGAAGCCGCGCCTCACGTCCCAGTCGGTGACCACGCGGTTCTGTTCCTCGATCTCCCAGAGCGCGGCGCGGTGGTAGTGGTCGACGGTGAAGTCGCCGAAGGCGGCGCGCAGCATCTTGGACTTGCGCAGGGCCTCGGCGGCTTCGCCCAGTGTCTTGGGAATCTCGCGCACCTTGCCGGCCTGATAGACGTCGCCCTGGGCCTGCGGTTCCAGCTTCATCTTCTGTTCGATCCCGTCGAGGCCCGCGGCCAGAAGGGCAGCCATCGCCAGATACGGGTTCAGGTCGGCGCCGCCGATGCGGCATTCGATACGGACGCCCTTGGTCCCCTCGCCGCAGACCCGGTAGCCGGCGGTGCGGTTGTCGAGACTCCAGACCGCCTTGGTCGGCGCGAAGAGGCCGACACAGAAGCGCTTGTAGGAATTCACATAGGGCGCAAGGAAATAGGTGATGTCGGAGGAGTGCTTCAAGAGGCCGGCGACGTAGTGCTTCATCAGATCCGACATGCCGTGCGGATCCTTCTTGTCCTGGAAGGCCGGGGTCTTGCCCTTCCAGAGCGACTGGTGGACATGGCTCGAAGAACCGGCGCGGTCGGTCGCGTACTTGGCCATGAAGGTCAGCGCGTGGCCGTGCTGGTGCGCGATCTCCTTGCAGCCGTTCTTGACGATGGCGTGCATGTCGGCGGTGTCGAGCGCGTCGGAATACTTGACGTTGATCTCTTCCTGCCCGGCCTCGGCCTCGCCCTTTGAGTTCTCGACCGGGATGCCAGCGCTATAAAGTCCGTTGCGGATCGCCCGCATCACGCCTTCTTCCTTCGAGGTGCCGAAGATCGCGTAGTCGGTGTTGTAGCGGCCCAGCGTCTGGAGATCGCGGTAGCCGCCGTCGGCGATCGCGTCGTAGCCGCTCTGGAAGAGGAAGAATTCCAGCTCGGTTGCCATCATCGGCGTGAAGCCCATCGCCTCGGCCCGGGCGATCTGGCGCTTGAGGATGGCGCGCGGCGCATGCGGCACTTCCTCGTGCGTGTGATGGTCGAGAAGATCGCAGATCACCATCGCGGTCGCCGGCAGCCACGGGATGCGGCGCAGCGTCGAGAGGTCGGGCTTGATG
>JBNLCA010000506.1:0-4491 GCA_050303575.1 Paracoccaceae bacterium | reverse complement strand
ACGATCGGCTTCTACATCGCCCAGCGCGTGCAGATGACCGAGATGCCGCAACTCGTCGCCGCGATGCATTCGCTTGTCGGTCTGGCCGCCGTCTTCGTCGGCTACAATGCCCATTTCGAGCTGGGCCGCGTGCTGCCGATGGACGACACAGCGCGCGAGGCGCTGACCGGCTTCGCCGCCGTCCTCGCCCACAAGTCGGCGGTCGAGGTCAACATCCTCCGCGTCGAGCTCTTCCTCGGCGTCTTCATTGGGGCGGTCACCTTCACCGGCTCGGTCATCGCCTTCGGCAAGCTTGCCGGCAAGGTGACCTCGAAAGCCGAGAAGCTGCCGGGGGGCCACGCGCTGAACGCCGGTGCCGCCGCGCTCTCGCTCATCTGCCTGATCTGGTACTTCGCCGCCGGCGGCTTCGTCCCGCTCTTCCTGATGACGCTGGCCGCGCTCTTCATCGGCTACCACCTCATCATGGGGATCGGCGGCGCCGACATGCCGGTCGTCGTCTCGATGCTGAACAGCTACTCGGGCTGGGCGGCCGCCGCGATCGGCTTCAGCCTCGGCAACGACCTTCTGATCGTCACCGGCGCGCTGGTCGGCTCGTCCGGCGCGATCCTCAGCTACATCATGTGCAAGGCGATGAACCGGTCCTTCGTCAGCGTGATCCTGGGCGGCTTCGGCAACACCGCGGGTCCCGCGCAGGAGATCGAGGGCGAGCAGATCGCCATCGACGCCGACGGCGTGGCGGCCGCGCTGAACGATGCCGACAGCGTCATCATCGTGCCGGGCTACGGCATGGCCGTCGCCCAGGCGCAGCAGTCGGTGGCGGAACTGACCCGCAAGCTGCGCGCGGCCGGCAAGGAGGTGCGCTTCGCCATCCATCCGGTTGCCGGTCGCCTTCCGGGCCACATGAACGTGCTCCTGGCCGAGGCCAAGGTCCCCTACGACATCGTCATGGAGATGGACGAGATCAACGAGGACTTCCCCGAAACCGACGTCGCCATCGTCATCGGGTCGAACGACATCGTGAACCCGGCGGCCCAGGAAGATCCGAACTCGCCCATCGCGGGGATGCCGGTGCTGGAAGTCTGGAAGGCCAAGCAGGTCTTCGTCTCCAAGCGCGGCCAGGGCACCGGCTATTCCGGCATCGAGAACCCGCTGTTCTACAAGGACAACACGCGGATGTTCTACGGCGACGCAAAGGCCTCGGTCGACAGCCTCCTGCCGATGATCGGCTGAAAGCCGACTGTCACCGCGTTGCAAGTCGACGACGGTATACGCCGGGCGCGTTGTTTACAGGGCCCCGCGAGAGGCTAGTCTGACGCCGAACCGACGGGGCCCGACGATGGAAGACCACCCGCTTCGCTACGCGCTCTCGAACGAGCTGCACGCCCGGCCGTTCCCGGCGCTCGAGGTGCCGTCGCGCGCCGCCTACCTTGCCATCAAGCGCGCCTCGGACGCCGCCGGCCGCGACCGCGACGAGGACCGCGCGCATCTTGTCGACCTTCTCGTCCGGCACGGGGCGCATCCTCCGGAACCCGGCGCGACGCACTGGATGGGCGAGATCGGGCGGCACCGGCTCAAGTGGGAATGCCACACCGAGTTCGTCACCTACACGCTCTTCACCCGGGACACGACGATCCGGCCGTTCGACCCGGCGCCCTTCGCGCTTTTCCCCGAGGACTGGCTGGCAAAGGCCCCTGGCGTTCGCTTCACCTCGATCCTGGTCGATGTCGCGCCGATGCCGGCCGAGGAAGATGTGTTCCGCAGGGTCGAGGAGGATTTCGTCTCGGAAAGCCTTGCCGTCAGCCAGGTGATCGACGGTGCCGCGGTGGTGGCGGGCGACTTCCGAATCGACCCGGCAGGCCATACGCGCTTCGCCCTGTTCGTGCGTGACGGCACCGGGCCGCGGCGGGTCGGCCGCATCCTTCAACGGCTGACCGAGATCGAGACCTACAAGGCGATGGCGATGCTGGGCTTTCACCGGACGCGCGAGCTCTCGCACGCGCTGGGCCTGATCGACACCGAACTCGCCGGGCTGATGGGCGACATGCAGAGACCCGACTCGCCGTCCGAGAAGACACTCGCCCAGCTTCTCGATATCGCCGCCCGGGCCGAGGGCCTCCGGTCCGAGACCAGCTTTCGCTTCGGCGCCACGGCGGCCTACGAGGCCCTGGTGAACCAGCGGATCGAGGTCCTGCGCGAGGAACGGTTCGGCGGCCGCCAGACCTTCGCCGAATTCATGGCGCGCCGCTTCGACCCCTCGATGCGCACCGTCAAGGCGACCGAGCGGCGGCTCGCGGCACTGGCGGCAGCGGCTTCACGCGCCGGCGAGCTTCTGCGCACCCGCGTCGATGTCGAGCGCTCGGCCCAGAACCAGCGGCTGCTGGAAAGCATGGACCGCCGCGCCGACCTGCAGCTGCGCCTGCAGAAGACGGTCGAGGGCCTGTCGGTCGTCGCCATCAGCTATTACGCGCTGAACCTTCTGAGCTACCTTGCCGCGCCGTTCGCCGCCGCCTGGCACCTCGACAAGCCGCTGGTCACCGCGCTTCTGGTCCCGCCCACGGTGGTCGCGGTATGGTTCGCCGTGCACCGCATCCGCAAGCGGATGGAATGAGTTTCATCTTGTGGATAATAGCTCGGGCGTGAATTGAGCCGCAGGCTCTCGAGGGGGCAGACAGCCCCCTACCCCGTCACCACGCAATCGACTTCTGTCTCAACCAGCCAGTCGGAATCGACGAAGCCCGAGACTGCCATCAGGGTCGTCACCGGGCGGATGTCGCGGAAGAATTCGGCGTGGGCCCGCGCCGCTTCTTCCCAGCGGGTGATGTCGGTCAGGATAAGGCGGGTGCGGATCACGTCCTCGATACGGCCGCCGGCATCCTCGATCGCCTTGCGCGATATCTCGAGGCACCTGAGCGTCTGGCCGTAGACGTCACCCTTGGCCGCCGTGCCGCCGCCCTCGGCGATGGGAGCGGTGCCGCCGACCGATATGACGTCGCCCACCCGTACGGCGCGAGAAAATCCGATGATGGGCTCGAGATAGGATCCCGACGAGACGAGTTTGCGCATTCTGTCCTCAACACCGGTAGGCGGTGCCGCGGATCTCGTAGACCTGCGTGCCCGGGGTCACGGTTTCAAACACCATGGCGTTCGCACCGCTCTGCTTGGCCAGGTCGAGCGCCTTGTTGCGCGCATATTCCAGCCCCTGCTGGGCCAGCGGCCCGTAGACGCCGGGCTTCGAGACGATGTCGGTGATGTAGGTGCAGGACCGCGCCTCGTCCGCCGTGATCTCGCGCACGCCGGTGACGCCGCGAAAGCCCGGATCCTGTGTGACGCAGCCCGAAAGCGCGGCTGCCGCCAGCGCCAAAGCCAGTCTTGCCATGTCGTACCTCATGCCCTGGGCTCTGCCGGCCCGTTCGTCCGCAATGGTGCGCCCGCGCGCCCCGCAAGGCAAGGGGCGCGCGGGCGGTCGGCGGCCTTACGCCGCCCGTCCGTCGTAATGGTGCGAGGTCAGCTTGCGAGGCTCGACCCCGTCGAGGCAGTTGACGTTCACCGCCACCATCGGCGTGCCGTCCGGCATCTGGCCATAGGCGAAGCTCTCGATGCCGCAGGTCTTGCAGAAGAGGTGACGGATCACCTCCCTGTTGAAGAGATATTCGGTGAGGTTCTCCTCGCCTTTCAGAAGCTTGAACTTGTCGCGCGCCGTGAAGGCGAGGACCGAACCCAGCTTCTGGCAGCGCGAGCAGTTGCAGGTCACCGTCTGGTCGAGGCTGACATCGACCTCATAGCGGACCGCGCCGCATTGGCAGCCGCCTTCGTAATGATGTTCGGACATTCATTCCTCCTATTTTCAGTGAAGCCCTTGTACTTCGTGACATTTATTTGACGGTTTCTGCGGTGCGGAAACTGTGGGCGACTCAGTGAGTTTCTCGGCCCATCAACACTACATTCCGCAACCCGAGGGAGCCCACCCACAATATATAGTGAAGCCACTGATGGCCTCCGGCCAAGTTCCCCAATTCGGTTCAGATTGCATTGTCCGCGCGGCGCCGCCGATACATCCGGCATTCACCGCGGTCCGCGTGGTCATAAGAAAGGGGCTAACGAGCATGTCTTCGATGGAGTTCGGACTCAGCTTTGCTCTTGGAGTTGCAGCGCTTGCAATTCTGGTTGCGAAGTATCGGGGTTGGATTTGAGCGCTGCGTACCGACCGCTCACACTCACACCTCCCATTTTTTCGGCCGGATGATCTCCTCCTCCGGCATGGCAAGATCGTCGACGCTGCCGCGTTCCAGGCAGGCGGCATTCACGGACACCCGCCGCCCATTCTTCGGCACGTCGATGATGCCGAAGACCGCCTCGCCGCAGCGGCGGCAGAAGAAGTGATGCGGCTGGCGCGCGCCCTCGATCGGCTCGGTCAGCATGTCCTCGCCCGCGAGGATGCGAAAGCCCGCCGGGTTCACGTGGATCACCCTCAGCCCCTGCCCCCGGCAGCGC
>JBNLCA010000505.1:0-4496 GCA_050303575.1 Paracoccaceae bacterium | reverse complement strand
CATCCTGTGAGCGCCGCCCTCGCTTCCGCCCGGCCGGGCCTGACCGTCCGTGGCCTCGGGGCGCTGAAGACACTGGTCTTCGGCACGTTCTTCTGCCTCTCGCCGGTCATGTCGATCATCGCGCTTGGATGGATGGTGCGTCGGATGGGCGCCGTCATTGACCGCCGCACCGGTGGCACGGCCGCCAATCCGACCTGGATTCTCGGCCGTCGCGGCCGCGGCTTCATCGTCCGGCTTCTCGGCGGGCTTGGCGCCAACATCCGAACCGGCATCGGCGCGACGATCGCGCTCTTCCTCTATTCCGCGCCCTTCGCGCTGGTCTGGCTGGGTGCCTGGTGGGCGGGCTGGCAGAACTCGTTCACCAAGGGCTACGAGCAGGCCTTCGTCGGGCCGACCGTCTTCCTGACTGGCATCGCGATCGGCATGGTGCTGATGGCGCACCTTCCCTTCGCGCTCGCCCATTTTGCGGTCGAGGGGCGGATCGGCGCGGTCTTCGAGGTGACCCGCATCCGCACGCTGTTCACCCGCGCGGGCTGGCGCGCGCCCTGGCTGATGTTCCTGACCTTCTTCTTCGCGCTGCCCGTTTTCGTCGGCCGCGCCTGGCCGATCCTTGTGGTCAACTTCGGCTGGGATCTCGACCTGATGACGTCCGGCGACGTGGCCGAGCTTGCCGGCCGGATCGACCTTGCAATGGCCGCCTACACGTTTGTCGCGCTCCTGATCCTGCGGCACCTCGCGGCGACGACCTATGCCCGTGCGCTCACCGCGGGCCGCCCCGCCCTGCCCCTGCGGATCCTTTGGCCGGTCCTGTGCCTGCCCACCGCCTTCGGCCTCTTCTTCCTGATCCTTGCCGCGCAGTTCCTGAACTTCGCCTGGTGGCAGTGGATCATGCATCCGTTCCTGTTCCTGCCCTGGGCGGGCTGACGCGGGTTTCGCCTTTAACCCGCCATAACCGTCCCTATACTCGCCCCGACGCAGGGCGGGTCGCATGACGGAAAAACCGAAGAGCTTCAACATCGTGGTGGTCGGCCAGGCCGGCCGGCTGGAATACGAGGCGGCGCTTTTCGCGGCCTCGCTCAGGCATGCGTCCCCGGGCTTCTCGGGCCGCCTTTTCGTCGCCGAGCCCGAGCAGGGCAAACGCTGGTCGGCGGAGACGCGGATCAGCGATCCCGTGCGCGAGTTCCTTGGCTCTCTCGGTGCCGAGATCCTGCCTTTCAGGAACCGCCAGTTCGGCGAGAGCTATCCCAACGGCAACAAGATCGAGGCGCTGGCGGAACTTCCTGAGGGCGAGCCGTTCGTCTTCTTCGACACCGACACGCTTATCACCGGCGATCTGGCCGCGGTGCCCTTCGATTTCGACCGCCCCTCGGCATCCATGAAGCGCGAGGGGACGTGGCCCGAGGTACCGCTTTACGGGCCGGGCTATACCGAGATCTGGAAATCGCTCTATGACCGGTTCGGCATCGTCGGCTTCGAGGACACGCTCGACCTGACGAAGCCGGACGAGTACTGGGAACGGTATCTCTACTTCAACGCCGGCTGGTTCTTCGGCCCCTGCCCCCGCCGCTTCGGCGCGCTCTTCCTCGAATACGCCGCCTCGATCTGGCACGACCCGCCGGAGACGCTGGCAAGCCAGGTGCTCGATCCCTGGCTGGACCAGATCGCGCTGCCCCTTGTCATCCACACGATGGGCGGCGGGCGGCCGGGGCCCGAACTGGCCGGCCTCGACGGCGATGTCACCTGCCACTGGCGGCTGATGCCGCTGTTCTTCGCGCGCGAGAGCGACCATGCCGTAGGGGTGCTGCGCGAGGTGACGGCGCCCAACAAGGTGAAGAAGGTTCTGAAGGAATATGACCCGTTCAAGCGCTTCATCTACCAGGGCAAGGGCGAGAAGGCGCGCGCCCTCTTCGACCGGGCGAACCTGCCGAAGAACGAGAAGGCCCTGCGCAACCGGTTGAAGGCCCAGAAGCTCTGGGCGCGGTAGCACGGCGCAAGGGTTGACGTAGCGGCATGCGCGCACCTAGGCTCGGGCCTGCTGCGACCGTTTCCTTTCATCCAGAGATTGGGGCGGGCGGATGGGGCCGGACCTGCAGCGCACCCGGGTGGGGACGACATGCCGGCCGTGCGCCCGCCCGGAGGACATGACATGACCAGACCCTTGCTGTTGCTGGCGGCTTTTGCCGTCCCGCTGGTCCTTGCCGGCTGCTCGGGCGATTCCGATTCAATCGGCGTGCGCGGGCCGACCTATATCGGACCGCTGCCGGACGACACGATCGACATCGACGGCAAGACCTATGTGCTGAAACGCGGGCAGTACCGCTATTCCGACGGCGAAGAGCGCGAGGGATGGTCCATCGTCGTCGACGGCACCCGGGTCAGATGCCAGGCGCCCAGTCGCGCCGGATGCGAGGGCGCGCTGATCAATTACGAGCGCCAGAAGAGCGGCGGCGGCGGCATGTACTGAATGCCCCGAGCGGCCCGCGCCTAGCGGTCCATCGGCTCGGCCCGGAGCTCGGCGCACCAGTGCGCCCGGCGTTCATTTGCGGCGTCCTGCCGTGCGTAAGGGCCGAGATCGGGGTTCAGCCGTTCGAGCGGTTCGACGGCAAGCGTGCCGTCGAACGCCGCCTGCATCCCGGGCACGCGGCACCCGCCCTGCCTGAGCGAGAAGCTCAGCCGGTTCTCGGCGCCCCTGAGGTTCGGGGTGACGCCTACCCAGGTTCGCCCGGCGGTGCGGGCGGCATAGATCACCCATTCGTCGGGTGCTTGCTTGTAGGCGGTACGGATCGCGCGGCGGTCTTGTTTCATGACGGCCTCCTCGGCCGTCCTGTCGCATAATTTTACCCGGGTTTAAATACCCAATCTGCTCAGCTGTCGACGAAGCCGAGCCAGCCTTCGAGATTCTCCCACGAGACGTCCATCGCGTAGGTCGCCGAAAGGTAAGGTACCGAGAAATGGCCGTACGTTAGAGACAGCGCACCCTCGGCCTCTTCCTCGCCCACGCCCTCGATCGCGGCGAGGTAGAGGGCGACGACGAAACCGGTCCGGTCAGAGCCCTGCTTGCAGTGGATGAGGAGCGGCTTGGGCAGCCGTTCCATCAGTGCGATCAGCTGTTCCGCCTGGTCCTGGCTGATCTCGACATGTCCGACCAGACCGAAGTCGGCGTGGGTCAGGCCAAGTTCGCGCGACGAGGCGATCTCGGCCTCGTACCAGTCGGATCCTGGCGCTGCGCCGCGCAGGTTGAGAACGCTCCTGATGCCGTTTTCGCGGGCATAGCGGGTCAGCGTCTCGGGCGTCACCTGTGCCGAGCGGTAAAGCTCGCCTTCGAGGACCGTATGGAAGTTGCCGTTGAAGTGGATGTAACCGAGATAGGCCAGAAGAACGAGGATACCTGCGCCTGTCCCCTTGAGGGCGCCCCACACCGTTCGCTTGACAATTTTCACGTGATCCCCCCGGCCCCGACCGGCCCGGCTTTGCTTTTGGTCCAACCTGCGCGAATCGCAGGCGCTACCGCAAGCAGTATTTGAATATGTCCGTGAAGCCATTGTGGCAGACGGCACCCTGCCCTAACGTCCGCGCGACTTCGATTTCTGGGAGGAAACGATGACAGAAAACGCGACCTACGGTTTCGATACCCTGCAAATTCATGCCGGCGCCAAGCCGGACCCGGCGACCGGCGCACGGCAGACGCCGATCTACCAGTCGACCGCCTTCGTCTTCCGCGATGCCGATCATGCCGCGGCGCTCTTCAATCTCCAGGAAGTCGGCTTCATCTACTCGCGCCTGACCAACCCCACCGTCGCCGTCCTGCAGGAGCGGATCGCGACGCTCGAGGGCGGGGTCGGCGCTGTCTGCTGCTCGTCGGGCCACGCGGCGCAGATCATGGCGCTTTTCCCGCTGATGTCGCCGGGCATGAACGTCGTCGCCTCGACCCGGCTTTACGGGGGCACGGTCCAGCAGTTCACCAACACGATCCGCAAGTTCGGCTGGTCGGCCAAGTTCGTCGACTTCGACGACGAGGCGGCGGTCAAGGCGGCCATCGACGACAACACCCGCGCCGTCTTCTGCGAGTCGATCGCGAACCCGGGCGGCTACATCACCGATCTGCCCGCCATCGCCACGATTTCTGACGCGGCAGGCGTGCCGCTGATCGTCGACAACACCTCGGCCTCGCCCTACCTCTGCCGGCCGATCGAGCATGGCGCAACGCTGGTGGTGCACTCGACCACCAAGTACCTGACCGGCAACGGCACGGTCACCGGCGGCGCCATCGTCGATTCCGGCAAGTTCAACTGGTCGAACGGAAAATTCCCCTCGCTCGCCGATCCCGAGCCGGCTTATCACGGGCTGAAGTTCCACGAGACCTTCGGCGCGCTCGCCTTCACCTTCTACGGCATCGCCATCGGCCTGCGCGATCTGGGCATGACGATGAACCCGCAGGGCGCGCACTACACTCTGATGGGCACCGAAACGCTGTCGCTGCGCATGGAGAAACACGT
>JBNLCA010000504.1:0-2332 GCA_050303575.1 Paracoccaceae bacterium | reverse complement strand
GGCAGACCAGGAAGACGCCGCCTCGGGCGAGGCCGCGGACGCACCCGCCGAGGGCGAGAAGAAAGCCGAGTAACAGAGCTACCTTCGCCGGATCATGCGCGGGGCCTTCAGGCCCCGCGTTGCGTTTGGCGCTTGCCAACTACGGGAGGCCCAGCGCCGTCACGCGATCCGAACGTCCGACGAACCCTCGAGGAACTGGGCCAGCGCCTCCAGCGTCGGGCGGCTGACATGGCTGAGCAGGTGGTAGGGCGTTTCGAGGCCGTAGCCGTCCTTGGGCCGGCTGGCCGAGCCGACCGCCCCATCGAAGAACAAAAGCTCATGGTCCCCCAGCTTGGGCAGAATCGTCGTGCGTAGCGCCCTGGCGAAGACCGCGCATTCCTCCGCGTTCAGCTTACCGACGGTGGGGATCGACAAAAGCTCCATCTTTTCCTGAGGGAAGACGCGCTCGCGCCAGATGTTTTCGACTATGCAGTCCCAAACGCGATTGGCGAGCTGATAATCGCGCGACTTGTCGCTGCGGTCGATGAGAATGACTGTCACCTGCGCCTCCGGATGGACTGGCGACGGACTTGCACGCGGCTCGTGGTCGGGCGGATGGCTTCCCTCAAGCGTTACGGTTAGTCTACGGCCGCGAATGTTTCGGTCAAGTCAGGAGGCCGCAGTGAAACTCTTCGTCGGCCTCGGCAATCCCGGCGCTAAATACGCGATGAACCGGCACAATATCGGGTTCATGGCGGTTGACCGGATCGCTTCGGATCACGGTTTCACGCCGTGGCGCTCGCGCTTCCAGGGCGACGTTTCCGAGGGGCGGCTGGGGGCCGAGAAGGTCGTGCTGCTGAAGCCCGGGACCTTCATGAACCTGTCGGGCCAGTCCGTCGGCGAGGCGATGCGGTTCTTCAAGCTGACGCCCGCCGACATCGTCGTCTTTCACGACGAAATCGACCTCGCGCCGGGCAAGTGTCGGGTCAAGGAGGGCGGGGGTCATGCCGGGCACAACGGGCTGAGATCGATCCACCAGCATATCGGCGACGCCTATCTGCGGGTGAGGATGGGGGTCGGCCATCCCGGCCACAAGGACGCCGTGCCGGGCTATGTGCTGCACGATTTCCCGAAGGTCGATCTGGGATGGGTCGACGATCTCGTTCGCGGCTGTTCGGACGGGGCCGAGTCGCTGGCCGAGGGGGACCGGGCCGCGTTCCAGAACAAGGTCTCGCTCAGGACCGCACCGCCCCGGTCGGGAACCGGCAAGTTGTCTTCGGCGAAAGAGGCGGCGCCCGAACCGGCACCTGAGCCGGTGGATAACCGGTCGACCCTCCAGAAGCTGGTCGACCGGTTCCGCTGACGTCAGAAGACGTCGACGAGATAGAGCAGGATGATGATCGGGATCGGGATCCCGATGAGCCAGGCAAGAATGCCTTTCATGGTCAGGTCCTCCGGATGTTCGATTTGTGCAAGTTTCTGTTGGTTCTGGCTTTGTTGACGGATCAGATCCGTCCCATAAGGACAAGGATAAGAACGATCACCAGCACCAGTCCGAGGCCGCCGGAGGGGCCGTAGCCCCAGCTGCGGGAATAGCCCCAGGTCGGCAGGGCGCCGACGAGGACGAGGATCAGGACGATGATCAGGATGGTCGAGAGGGTCATTGTCGGCGCTCCGTTGAATTGTCGCAGGACAACGTCGGCCGGGCGGAACCGGTTCCTCGGACGGACAGCGGAGGGAAAGGGGGGCGGCCACCTCAATTTAACATTCATTATATTGCATGTTTGAATGGGAGGCCCTATGTTTCGGACAGAGAGGCCCGGACGGCCCCATGAAACAAGGAGTTCAGACCATGACACTCGACCGCGCAGTGATGGCGTTTGCCGGTGCGATGACCCTGCTCAGCGTGGCGCTGACGCTTTGGGTATCGCCCCATTTCATGTGGCTGACACTGTTCGTCGGCGCCAACCAGGTGCAGGCGGCGTTCACCGGATTCTGCCCGGCGGCGATGGTGTTCCGGGCGCTGGGCGTCAAGAAAGGGACGGCGTTCGGCTGAGGCCGCTCGGGCCGTTAACCCGGGCCCGGAGGCGGTTTCGGGGATGCACCGGACGTGCACAGAGTGTGCACCGCACGTGCACCGGCGGGGTCGGAGCGGCCGGTGAGGGCGACTCGTCAAGGATCGGCCTGACTGTTGGCCCTCCCCCGGCGGCAAGTGTCCGTTAACCTACGGGCGCCGAATTGCCCGTGGTGTGGTCGGGGAGATATGCCGGGCTGAAGCCCGGCATATGGGCGACCAGGCGCGAGGCGGCGGTTTGGCACCGACGCTTCTGGGAGCATCACATCCGAGACGAGG
>JBNLCA010000503.1:0-3496 GCA_050303575.1 Paracoccaceae bacterium | reverse complement strand
ACAGGCCTGCGCCTGTCTCCTCCGCTTGGGCCCGGCCGCGCTTCGCGCGGGGCTTTCGGCGGCCTCGCTGCGGTCGGGAGCTTCCCCGGTTTGCGCCCGGCTCGCTTGGGTAACCGGTAGCCTGCCTCCGCCTCGCTTCGGTTGGGGCTCTGCCCCCGTCGCCCTGACGGGCGACTCCCCCGGAGTATTTCCGGCACAAGGAAGCAGGCTGACGCTCCGCACATCCCCTCGCCGGACCCGGCCGCGCTGACGCGCGGCGCTGTCGGTGGCCTCGCTGCGCTCGGTAGCTTCCTTGGTTCTCCTTCGCTTCGCTTCGAACGTTAGCCTGCCTCCGCTTCGCTTCGAACATTGGCTTGCCTCCGCTTCGCTTCGGCTGGGGGCTCTGCCCCCGTCGCCCTGACGGGCGCCTCCCCCGGAGTATTTTCGGCACAAGGAAGCAGGCTGACGCCCCAAGTCGCTCTTTTGGTCCCAAATATTCTCGGGGGTGAATTGAGCCGCAGGCTCAAGAGGGGGTCCGAGGGCCCCCTTCCTGCCGAGGCGAAGCCGAGGCCACCGAAAGCGCTGCCGCGCGAAGCGCGACCGGGCCCGTCGGGCGACGGGGCGGAGCGCAGCGCCGGCGCCGGTCAATCGGCGGGATCGAGGAGCGCGTCCCGCATCCGGCAGTCGCGGATGACGTCGTCGCCGCAGCGGCGCGGCTCGAACTCCTTCGTCAGGCAGAGCCGCGCCTCCTGGATGCGGCCAGCCTTGCAGGTGATCGTCAGCATGTCCGCGGTCCAGCTCTGGTTCACCTCGAGGAACGCCTCCTCGACGACCGAGGCCGGAAGCGTCACCGCCCCGTCGAGCTCGATGAAGATCTCGGGCACCTCGACGGCGGCGAAGGCCCGGCGCGCCGCGGCGAAGTAATCGGCCGAGGAGAGGCCCGAGCAACGACCGTGCTTCTGCCACTGGTACCAGGCTAGGCCAGCTGAGCCCATTACATCGGCCATGGCCGCGGTCTCGGCCCGCGACGGATCGGCGGCGCGGGTCAGGCAGTAGGAGGGCCAACCGTCCTCGTGCTGCGGCCAGAGCCCGTGCAGCACCCAGCCCAGACCACGCTCGCATTCCGGCGAGCCGCGTGCGTCGCCTTCCAGCGCACACCAGGTCGGCGACCAGGACATCGAGAGCAGGTAGTAGTCGAAATCGCCCGCCCGCTCGCCTTCGGCACGGGCCGCCGGCGCTGGAAACGCCAGAATCGCCAGGATTGCAAGGAGCCGCATTCGCTCTTCCCTCCGGTCCGCTTTGCGCCTATATAGCAGGCGATTTCCCCGCATCGGAGAATCCCGGGCTGACCCCCGGAGCCGTTTTTCGGCGCGGAAGAGTAGTGTCAAGGAGTGCGCAGATGAACAAGCCCCTGATGGCCAAGGCGACCGCCGTCTGGCTGGTCGACAACACCACGCTGAACTTCCGGCAGATCGCCGATTTCTGCGGGCTGCACGAGCTCGAGGTACAGGGCATCGCCGACGGCGATGTCGCGGCCGGCGTCAAGGGCTTCGATCCGATCGCCAACAACCAGCTCGAGCAGATCGAGATCGACCGCGGCGAGCAGGATCCGCTCTACAAGCTCAAGCTGAAGTTCAACCCGGCCTCGCTGGGCGAGGAGAAGCGCCGCGGTCCGCGCTACACGCCCCTGTCCAAGCGCCAGGACCGGCCGGCGGCGATCCTGTGGCTTGTTAAGTTCCACCCCGAGCTCACCGACGGCCAGATCGGCAAGCTTGTCGGCACCACCAAGCCGACGATCCAGGCGATCCGCGAGCGGACGCACTGGAACATCGGGAACATCCAGCCGATCGACCCGGTCGCGCTTGGCCTCTGCAAGCAGTCGGAACTCGACGCCGCCGTCCAGAAGGCGGCCAAGAAGAAAGAGGCCGAGGGCGGGCTGATGAGTGACGACGAGCGCCGCAAGCTCGTCTCGACGGAACAGTCGCTGGGCATGGCGCCGGAGCCGAAGATTCCCTCGTCCATCGCCGGGCTCGAGACATTCTCGCTCTCGGGGAATGACGACGACGAGGACGAGGATACCTCGGTCCCCGACGCCGAGACCTTCTTCAACCTGCCCTCGGGCAAGGATGACGACGAGGACGAGCAGCCCTGATGCGTTCGGACTTCGACGCCGAGCTCGAGGCCCGGCTGGTCCGCTATACCGCCATCGGCACGCAGAGCGACGAGGCGTCGGCCAAGTCGCCCTCGACCGCGGTGCAGTATGACCTGCTTCGCCTCTTGGAGAAGGAACTGGCCGAGATCGGCGCAGCGGATGTCCAGCTGACCGATTACGGCGCGGTGCTGGCCACCGTGCCGGCGACCGCCGAGGGGTTGCCGACCGTTGGTTTCCTCGCCCATGTCGATACCGCGCCGCAGTTCCGGGCCGATGGCGTGAAGCCGGTCGTCCACCGGAACTACAACGGCGGCGAGATCACCTTTGCCGACGCCGAGGGGCTGAGGCTGTCGCCGGACGTCTCGCCGCACCTGGGCGACAAGCATGGCCACGACATCGTCACCGCTTCGGGCACGACGCTGCTCGGTGCCGACGACAAGGCCGGCGTCGCGGTCATCATGACCGCCATGCGCCAGCTTCTGGCCGACCCGTCCATCCCGCACGGCAAGATCCGCATCGCCTTCACGCCCGACGAGGAGATCGGCCGCGGCGTCGATCCGCGCCTGCCCGCCGACCTCGGTGCCGACTTCGCCTACACGTTCGATGGCGGCACGGTGGGCGAGATCGAGTACGAGAGCTTCTCGGCCGATGGCGCGGTGGTGAAGGTCGAGGGCGTTTCGATCCACCCCGGCTGGGCCAAGGACAAGCTGGTCAACGCGGCCCACCTCGCCGCGAAGATCGTGATGATGCTGCCGCATGTCACGATGACGCCCGAGACGACCGAGGGACGCGAGGGCTTCATCCATCTCTACCAGATCGAGGGCGGCTCGTCCGACACCACGCTGCGCTTCATCCTGCGCGACTTCGAGCTGGATGGTCTGGCCGCAAAGGGCGAGCTCCTCCGTCAGGTCTGTGCCGCGGTCGCCGCGACCGAGCCGCGCGCGACGATCAGCTGCGAGATCAGGCCGCAGTACCGCAACATGCGCTACTGGCTGGAGAAGGACATGACGCCGGTCGACCTCGCGCGGGACGCCTGCCGCGATCTCGGCATCGAGCCGGTCTCGGTTCCGATCCGCGGCGGCACCGACGGATCGCGCCTGACCGAACTGGGCGTGCCCTGTCCGAATCTCTTCACCGGCATGCAGGAAATCCACGGGCCGCTCGAGTGGATCAGCGTGCAGGACATGGCGGTGGCGACACGGCTGTGTCTGGGCATCGTGAGCCGGGTGGCCAAGGGATAGGCCCCCGAACGTTCGAACAAGCGGAACCGGAACAGGGCCGAGCACCGGGCCGGGTGCAGCCCCGGCCCTGCAGAGCAGCCTGCTAGTTCACCGAGAACGCGGCGTAGTAGTCCCGCACGCTCAC
>JBNLCA010000502.1:0-6345 GCA_050303575.1 Paracoccaceae bacterium | reverse complement strand
CATCGTCGCCTCGGCGGGCGAGGTGCCCGGCATCGACGGGTTCGAGAGCGTCACCGGCCAGGGCGTGCGCGGCCGGGTCGAGGGCCGCCTGGTCGAGGTCGGGTCCGAGCGCTTCATGGAGACGCTGAAGTACGCGGCGCGCTTCGGCGAGGTGGCCGAGCGGCTGAGGGCCGAGGGCAAGACGGTGCTCTTCGCCGCCGTGGACGGCAGTGTCGTGGCCGCCATCGCGGTCGCCGATCCGGTGAAGGGATCGACCCCCGGCGCGCTGAAGGCGCTGAAGGAGCTTGGCCTGAAGGTCGCGATGGTGACCGGCGACAACCGGCGCACGGCCGAGGCGATTGCACGGGAACTCGGCATCGAGGAGGTCGTGGCCGAGGTCATGCCGGGCGACAAGGTCGCGGCGGTGCAGCGGCTCAAGGCGCATGGCCGCGTCGCCTTCGTCGGCGACGGGATCAACGATGCGCCCGCGCTCGCCGAGGCGGATGTCGGCGTCGCGGTCGGCACCGGTACCGACGTCGCCATCGAAGCGGCGCAGGTGGTGCTGGTCGGCGGCTCGCTCGACGGGGTGGCGCGCGCCGTCGCGCTTTCGCGCGCGGTGATGGCGAACATCCGGCAGAACCTCTTCTGGGCGTTCGCCTACAACGTCGCGCTGATCCCGGTGGCGGCGGGTGTGCTCTACCCGGCCTGGGGTGTGCTCCTGTCGCCGGTCTTCGCGGCCGGCGCGATGGCGCTCTCGTCGGTCTTCGTGGTGACGAACGCGCTGAGGCTCAGACGGTTCGGAGGTGCAGCATGAATATCGGTGAGGCGGCGAAGGCGTCGGGCGTTTCGGCGAAGATGATCCGCTACTACGAATCGATCGGGCTGGTGGCGGCGGCCGGTCGGACGGCGTCGGGCTACCGGGTCTATGGCGAGAAGGACGTTCAGGTCCTGCGCTTCGTCCGCCGGGCGCGCGATCTCGGTTTCTCGGTCGAGGATATCGGCGCGCTGCTGGCGCTGTGGCAGGACCGGACGCGGCAGAGCGCCGACGTGAGGGCGCTGGCCGAGGAGCATATCGCCGGGCTGCGTCAGAAGATCCGCGAGCTTGAGGGCATGGTCGGCACGCTCGAGCACCTGGTTCACTGCTGCCACGGCGACGACCGCCCGGATTGTCCGATTCTCGCCGATCTCGAGGCCGGCCGGCACTAGGAGGGGCTCTGCCCCCGCCGCCTGCGGCGCCTCCCCCGGAGTATTTCCGGCACAAGGAAGCAGGCTGACCGGATCCCCTTTTGGTCTCAAGTGTTCTCCGGGGGCCGAGGACCCCCTTCCTGCCGAGCGAAGCGAGGCCACCGAAAGCGCCCCGATCCGGGTCAGGCCCTCAGCGCCGCGCGACGCTGGTGCCACAGGCGCCAGGTCAGGACGACGAGGAACACCGCCGTCAGGACAAGGATGATCGTCGGCGCCGGGTCGCTGTCGAGGAAGAAGCTGAGATAGGTGCCGGCGAGAAGCGCGGCGATGTTTACCGCCACCGCCACCCAGAGCATCGTCGCGAAACGGCGGGTGACGAGGAAGGCAATGGCGCCGGGCGCGATCAGGAGGCCGACGGCGAGGATCAGGCCGGCGGCTGTCAGCGTCGCGACGATGGTGAGCGAGATGGCGGCAAGGAGCCCGTAATGGAGGAGGCCCACGGCAAGGCCCGAGGCGCGGGCCTGGGCGGGATCGAAGCTCATCAGGAGGAGGTCGCGCCACTTGGCGATCAGGAACGCCGCGACGGGAAGGGCGATCCAGGCGGTGAGTTCCAGCTCGTGCGGCTCGACCCCCAGAAGGTTGCCGAAGAGGATGTGGTCGAGATGGACGTCCGACGGCGTCGCGACGAAGAGGACGATGCCGAGACCGAACATGCCGGAATAGACGACGCCCATCACCGTGTCGGGCTTCACACGGCTGTTGGCCGAGAGGTAGCCCGTGGCGAGGGCTGTGCCCATGCCGGCGGCGAAGGCGCCCAGCACCAGCGGAAGGCCGGTGATGTAGGCGAGCACGATGCCGGGAAGCACGGCGTGGCTGATCGCGTCGCCCATCAGCGCCCAGCCCTTCAGGACGACGTAGCACGACAGGAGCGCGGTCGGCACCGCGACGAGCGCCGCCATCAGGAACGCGTTCTGCATGAAGGGAAATCGCAGCGGCAGAAGGAGCGCGTCGAGGTCCATCACAGCGCCTCGCGGGCCTTGGCGCGGGCGGCGAGAAGGCCGTGTTTCGGCGCCAGGAAAAAGGCCGTGAGGAAGGTCAGCGTCTGCAGGCAGACGATGATGCCGCCGGTGGCACCGTCGAGGAAGTAGGACAGATACGCCCCGAGAAAGCAGGTCACCGCGCCGATGGCGACGGAGGTCAGGATCAGCCGCTCGAACCGGTCGGTCAGCAGGTAGGCCGTCGCGCCCGGCGTGACGACTAGCGCGATGACGAGGAAGGCGCCGACGGTCTGCAGCGCGGCTACGACCGAGGCGGCGAGGAGGGTGAAGAACAGGATCTTCAGCGCGCGTGGGCGGAGGCCGATCGAGCGGGCGTGAGCCTCGTCGAAGAAGGTTACCATGAGATCCTTCCACTTCAGCGTCAGGATCGACAGCGAGACGGCGCCGATGATCGCGATCTGCAACGTGTCCTCCGGCGTGATGGCAAGGACGTTGCCCATGATGATGGTCTGGACCGAGATCGGCACCGGGCTGACCGAGACCATGAAGAGGCCGAGACCGAAGAACGAGGTGAAGATGAGGCCGATGACGACATCGGTCTTGAGGCCGGATCTTTCGGAGAGGGTGAGCATCCCGGCGGCGGCGAGGCCCCCGGCGAGAAACGCGCCCAAAGCGAAGGGAAGGCCCAGCATGTAGGCGCCGGCAACGCCGGGGACGACGGCGTGGCTGAGCGCATCGCCGATCAGCGACCAGCCCTTGAGCATCAGGAAGGCCGAGAGGAAGGCGCAGACCGCGCCGGTCAGGGCCGAGACCCACATGGCGTTCACCATGTACGAATAGCCGAAGGGTTCGAGCAGCATCATTGGCCCGGCTTCTCGCCGTAGTGGACGAGCGGCCGTTCGTCATCGGTCAGGATCGTCACCTGGCGCGGATCGTCGTCGTCGTGGAGGTCGCCCGCGCCCAGCGTGAAGCGGCGAAGCTTGCCGCCGAAGGCCTTTTCGAGGTTGCGGTGGGTGAAGACCGTCTCGGTCGGGCCGTGCGCGAGGACGGTGCCGCGGACGAGGATCGTCCGGTCGCAGAATTCGGGGACCGAGCCGAGGTCGTGGGTCGAGACCAGCATGACGCGGCCTTCCTCGCGCAGGTCGCGGAGGAGGGCGATGATCTCCTCCTCGGTCGTCATGTCGACGCCGGTGAAGGGTTCGTCGAGGAGGATCACGCGGCTGTCCTGGGCGAGGGCGCGGGCAAGGAAGACGCGCTTGCGCTGGCCGCCCGAGAGCTCGCCGATCTGGCGCTTGCGGAAGTCGGTCATGTTCACCCGGGCGAGGGCGGAACTGACCGCCTCGTGGTCGGCCGGGTGGGCGCGGCGCAGGAAACCCATGCGGCCGTAGCGGCCCATCATGACGACGTCCTCGACGAGGACGGGGAAGGACCAGTCGACTTCCTCGGCCTGGGGGACGTAGGCGACGAGGTTTTCCTTGAGCGCGCGGGCGGCGGGGCGGCCGAGGATGTCGATCCGGCCCCTGGCGGCCGGCACGAAGCCCATGATCGCCTTGAAGAGGGTCGATTTGCCGGCGCCGTTCACGCCTACAAGCGCGGTGATCGTTCCCTCGGGAATCTCGAAGGTGGCGTCGCGCAGGGCGGTGTGGCCGTTGCGGTATGTGACGGTGAGATCGCTGACCGAAAGGCCGGCACTCATTCGGTGCCCTCCAGCCCTTCGGTGATCGTGGTGGCGGTCACGCGAAGAAGGTCGAGATAGGTCGGGACCGGCCCGTCCGGTTCGGAGAGCGAGTCGACATAGAGGACGCCGCCGAAGCGCGCGCCGGTCTCGCGGGCGACCTGTTCGGCCGGAGCGGTCGAGACGGTGCTTTCGCAGAAGACGACGGGAATCTCGTGCTCGCGCACCGCGTCGATGACGCGGCGGACCTGCTGCGGCGTGCCGATCTGGTCGGCGTTGATCGGCCAGAGGTAGAGCTCGGTCAGGCCGAAATCGCGGGCGAGGTAGCTGAACGCGCCCTCGCAGGTGACGAGCCAGCGTTCCGCCTCGGGTATGGCGGCGATGCGGGCTTGCAGGGGTTCGATCGTCGCGGCGAGTTCAGCCTTGTAGGCCTCGGCGTTGGCCGCGTAGGTCGCGGAGTTCGCCGGATCGTGCGCGGCGAAGGCTATGGCAATGTTGTCGATATAGATGCGGGCGTTGGCGAGGCCCATCCAGGCATGCGGGTTTGGCTTGCCCTCGTAGGTGCCCTCGGCGATCGAGATCGGCTCGATTCCATCCGAGAGGGTGGCCGAGGGTACATCGCCAAGGTTCGACAGGAACTGTTCGAACCAGCGCTCGAGGTTCAGCCCGTTCCACAGGATCAGGTCGGCGTCATAGGCGCGGACGATGTCCTGGGGGGTCGGCTGGTAGCCGTGGATCTCGGCGCCGGGCTTGGTGATCGAGACGACGTCGGCCGCGTCCCCCGCCACGTTCTGGGCCATGTCGGCCAGAACGGTGAAGGTGGTGACGACCTTCATCCGGTCCTGCGCCTGGGCAGGGAGCGCGATCAGAAGGGCAGCAAGAAGGGGGCGCAGCATTGGGTCTCCGGGAAGGTTTACCGATGACATATTGCGAACGGTTCTCAGAAGTCAACTCTATTGCGAATAATTCGCAAAAAGCGCTTCCGGTGGATAAACCTTGATTTGCGACGCAATTGCCTCCATATGAACGCCGCGACGTCTCTCTTCGACCACTGTTTCCTTCACGGCCGCAGTCCATCGATCTGACTTGACTGAGCCGGGCCGCCGCACTTCCGCGGGCGGCAGACGAAAAGGAGACTCTCACGATGGCCACAGGCACCGTGAAATGGTTCAACGCCACCAAAGGCTTCGGCTTCATCGCTCCCGATGGCGGCAAGAAGGACGTGTTCGTCCACATCACCGCGCTCGAGCGCGCCGGCATCCGCGGTCTGGATGACGGCCAGAAGGTTACGTTCGACATCGAAGCCGGCCGTGACGGCCGCGAGTCGGCGACCAACCTCGCGCTCGCCTGAGCATACGCTCAGTCGTTTGCGGAACGGGGCCCCTGCGGGCCCCGTTTTCATTTTGGGCGCCTGGAGCCCGGTCCCCGGGCCGGTGCTCGGCTCTCCGGCCATTGGTGGGCTTGATCCGTCCGGCGAACGGCATAGCGTTCTTTGGACCCGCCCGGAGGTTCCCATGTCGTACCGCCTCGGCCGCCTGATCGACCATCTCGATATCCGTGTCTCGGACTTTCCCGCTTCGGCGCGGTTCTACCGGGCGATCTTCGGCGCGCTGGGGTTCGAGCCGACGGGTGGGGCGGACTGGTTCATCGAGATGGACGAGCTCTACATCAGCCGGCGCGCCGAGGGCGGCGAGGTGACGCGCAATCTGCACCTTTGCCTGCAGGCGGCGGACCGTGCGGCGGTGCAAAGGTTCCATGCGGCCGGGCTGGCGGCCGGCGGTCGCGACAACGGGGCGCCGGGGCCGAGGGACTACCATCCGGGCTATTATGCGGCGTTCCTGCTCGATCCCGACGGCAACAACATCGAGGCGAAGGTCGACGAGCGGGTGACGTCGCGGTCGGCCGCAGCGGTCGAGGTGACGACCGGCTGAAGCATTAGGATCGGCCGGGACCAATGTCCCGGCCTTTCCCACGGTGGCGATGCGGTATGTTCGGGCGGGAACCACGAGGGAGAGGCCCTGACCCGGATGGCGACCAGGCAGGTCACCGTTCATCATATGGGTCACTTTATCAGCTTATGGTTGTGCTGTCTGCTGAAAATCGCCCTTGCTTGTGTCGATTATGGAAACAGTCTTCCCCAAAGCGAGCGGTTGATCGTGGCGTGCGTGTGCCCAAACGCACCATCACAGCGGAATCCGTCGCTTGCGGCCGATTTTCGGCGCCAGGCATCTTTTCGTGAGTGCAAGGGCTCCCCACATCACAAGTATGCGACCGTATACCGGCGTATGTGAAAGGACGCGAAGATGAGTGAGGCCACCGTCTGCGTTCAGGGACCGTCACTCGGGCAACCATCGCCCGGCTGAGCGCCTGAAGCGGCCCCGAACGGGGCACTGAACGCTTTTGAAAACCGACGCGACCCATGTTCGATCGCGCGAGAGTTCTCGCGCGGGACCGGTCGCCCCATGCCAAGGATCATGCGATGCTCGAAGCCCTTTCCAGCCCGGCCTA
>JBNLCA010000501.1:0-6191 GCA_050303575.1 Paracoccaceae bacterium | reverse complement strand
GAGCCACGCGCGCCGCGCGCGCATCGCCTTCCAGGCCAGAACGTAGAACAGAAGACCCAAGCCGGCCAAGGAGAGGACGGTCATCCTAGCGACCGTTGTCGAACCGGCGACGAAGGCCTCCCGCGTGGTATCGAACGGGGTGACGAGGAACGCGCCGGGCATCAGCGAGCCGCCGCCTTCCTCGACCCGGCGGAGCGCGAGATCGGGCGCCCATCCGAGGTTCTTGGCCACACCGCCAAGCTCGAATGCCGTCCGTCCGGCGACCGCCTCGGCTCCGATCCTGGCCTCGAAGGCACCGATGTCCTCATGGTCGATCAGCACCAGGGCTCGCCCTGCCCCGCCGCCCGATGCGGTGTCCGGCGCCGTCAGGACATACATCTGCAACTGGTTGGAACTGAGGTTGCTGCGCCCGAAGATGCTGCCGCGACGCTTGCGACCCTCGGTCACGACGACCACGCGCTGGGTGAGCCGCGGGTCAATGCGCACCGCCAGATTGACCTCGTTCAGCGGGTGGACGTCGCGTTGCGGATCGAACTTGTCCAGAGACACGACCGGCGGCACGCCCTGGGCTTCAGCGGCGTCACGGGCAGTCTCGACGCGCGCAAGCCCGGGATAGAGGAGTGCGGCAAACCCAAAGAACACGGCCGAAAGGATTGCCCTGAAGATCCACTTCGACCGGCGCACCGGCCGCATCCGGACTGTTCTGCTCACTGGTCTTCCGCGCCCTTGCCCGATTCATCTCGCTGCGAGGCATTAATGCCTTGGCCGTTCGGTCTAGTCCAGCAGACGGTCGGTCACGAAGCGGACCTGTTCGACCAGGTCGCCGCCCGGAAATGCGCGCGACTTCACCCCGTCGATGCAGGCATTGAGAAGTTCCGCCCGGCCTCGCGGATCGGGGTGTCCCTCGGCCGCCAGGGCGTCGGTCACCTGGCCGATGACCCAGGCATCGAGCTCGGCGAATTCCTCGCCGGCGTGCAGGACGTTGTCCTCCATCAGGTCGCGCGCGTGGGGCGAGCGGGCGAGGATCGCCTGCACCTGCCCGTACTTGCCGGCGAGCGCCTGTGCGATCCGCTCCTTCGCCGGCCCGTCGCCGGCCATGTCCGCTTCGAACCGGGCGCGCATTCCGTCGAGGATTCGCGTGACCCCGGCCCGGAACACCGCCTCCTTGTTCGGGAAGCGGCCGTAGAGCGTGGGCTTGGCCACCCCCGCTGCCTTGGCGATCGCCTCCATCGTCGTGGCGCGCAGGCCCTGGGTCAGGATCAGCTCCTCGGCGGCGTCGAGAATGCGGTCGGTCTTGGCGTCGGACATGGGCCGGACAATTCCGTTGACTTTACGATTTGAACGATTATCGTTCGAATCGTTCATTTCTGCAAGGAGGCACCGACATGGCCGACACCGTACTTCTGACCGGGATCACCGGCTTTCTGGGCGGGCATCTTGCCCTCGAACTGCTTCAGGCGGGCTACCACGTGCGGGGAAGCCTGCGCAATCCGGCCCGCGCCGACACGGTGCGCGACGCGCTCTGGCAGGCGGGCGCCGACATCTCGCGGCTCGACTTCGTGAGGCTCGACCTTCTGGACGATGCCGGCTGGGAGGACGCCGCGACAGGCGCGCGTTTCGTGATGCACGCTGCCTCGCCCTTCGTGACGTCGATGCCGAAGGACCGGATGGAGCTGATCCGTCCGGCAGTCGCCGGGACCGAGCGGGCGGTTGGCGCGGCGAAGGCGGCCGGGGTCGAGCGGGTTGTCCTGACCTCGTCGTCGGTGGCGATCACGCAGGGGTCCGAGGTGCCGCGCAAGGACCGGCTCGGTCCGGGCGACTGGTCCGACCCGGACGGGCCGCGCGCCAACGCCTATGCCGCGTCGAAGGTGCTGGCCGAGCTCAGCGCCTGGGCACTGGTCCGCGGCGGCGGTCCGGAGCTTGCGGTCATCAATCCCGGCATGATCCTCGGCCCGCTGCTCGACGACGATCCGGGGACCTCGGGCGCGCTGATCCGGCGTTTCCTCAACGGCGAGATCCCGGTCTCGCCCCGGCTGTGGATGCATATCGTCGACGTCCGCGACCTTGCCCGCATCCATGTCGCGGCGCTGACCGACCCCGAGGCGGCGGGACGCCGGCATCCGGCCGCCTTCGGAACGCTTTCGCTGACCGAGATGGCCGAGGCCCTGGCGCGGCAGTTCCCCGACTACAGGCGGCGGATGCCGAAGATCACCGCGCCGGACTGGTTCGTCCGCCTCTACGCGCTTTTCGACAAGGACGCGCGCGGGGCGCTCGCCGACCTTGGCTTTGAGGCGCATATCGCGTCGGACGAGGCCGCGCGGCTCCTCGGCCGCGCACCGCGCCCGGCCGAGGAGGCGCTGGAGGCGATGGGAGCCAGCCTGATCGCGCGCGGCCTGGTCAAGCCGCTGCGTGCCCGGAAGACAGCCGGACGGGCCGCGCTGCCGACCCGGCACGCCTGACCGAACAGTGACTCTGGCGGCGCCGGGAACGCCCGGCGCCGCCCTCTCTCAGGCCCGCTCAAGGGCTGTGACGTCCCCCGCCTCGATGGCGGGAAGGGCGCCCAGGATCCTGTCGATCGGCCAGTCCCACCAGGCAACGGCGAGAAGCCGCCCGATGGTCGCCTCGTCAAAACGCATCCGGACGATACGGGCAGGATTGCCCGCGACGACCGCATAGGGCGGCACGTCCCGCGCCACGGTGGCCGTCGCCCCGACGATGGCGCCGGCGCCGATGCGGACGCCGGGCATCACCCGCGCCTCGTACCCCAGCCACACATCGGGACCGACGATGGTGTCGCCGCGCTCAGCGACCTCGGAGCTGTAGTGCGCCATCGTCGCCGGATCGAAGACCCGGAACGGATAGGTCGAGAGGCCGCGCATCGGGTGGTTCGCCGAGGCGGTGATGAACCGCACGCCCTGGGCGATCTGCACGAAGGCACCGATCCGCAGCCGCTCGGGCGCACCGGGATAGAGATAGGGCGCCAGCCGGGCTGCGTAATCAGCCACCGGCTCGGGATCGGAATAGTAGGCGAAGTCGCCGACCTCGATGTTCGGGTGGTCGATGACGGATTTCAGGAAGACCGTACCGGGATGGTCGGAGCCGTCCGGCAGACGGATCGGATGGCGCAGTTGCGCCGAAGGAAACGCGGACATGGGATGCCTTTCGCTGAGCGTCGAAACGGGTTCGCGGGGTCAGGAAAGGATCTTGTCCACTTTGGCCTCCATCGGTCGGTGCGGCCGCATAGCACGGGCGCACGCGAAAAAGCAAACGGGCCGCCCCGAAGGGCGGCCCGGTCACCGCTGATGCGGCGCGATCGGACGGCCGGATCAGCCGTTCACGATCGAGTAGATGTACGAAGAGACTTCGTTGGCGCTGTCGCCGCTCGAGATCGCGAGCTTGATCGCGTTGACCTGAGCTTCGGTCAGCGTGCTGGCGTCGACGTTCGGCGCATAGGCCGAGAGGTCGCTCTCGAAGACGTTGTCGACGGTCGCGGCGAACGAGGCGCCCGAGAGGGCAACGAAACCGGCGGTGGCAGCGATGATGAGGCGTTTCATTTGGGTAACTCCTTACGGCAGTTTGCATGTTGCTCGGCGCCATCGTGGCCGCCGATGAGAGAGATTTGGGGCACCCGGCGGGGGAAGTGAAATCACGCCTCGCTCGCGCTGACTCACCGGAATTTGCCCTTGACGTGAGGCTGGGGCATACAGGTGAACCGTACGGTTCAGTTTGGCCTTTTTTCCTGTGGTCTGCGGTGTCAACCCGGTGTCACAGAAACCCCTAAGGGCGTGATAAACCCTCGAAAAGCGCCAGCTGCCACCCGCCTGTGTATCGGCGCACAGATCCATCCGCGGCCGACGGCCGTAGGGATTTTCTCGAAGATTGACCGGTGTCGTGAACGGTCCGTTTCGGCGCCGATGCACCGCGTCGCGCCGGGCGGCGTCCGCTAACGAACAAGCTGCCGGGCAAGCCCGCGCCGGTCGATCTTGCCGGCGTCAAGAAGCGGCAGCGCCTCGACCTGGACGACACGGTAGCCGAGCACGGACGGGAAGGCCGCCCGCAGCACCGCCGCGAGCGCATCGAGATCGAGCGGCTCGCCCGCGGTGACCGCGATGCCGACATGGTCGTAGCCCTCGGCCGCGGGCAGCCCGCAGGCGGCGGCCTGCAGGACGCCCGGATGGCCAAGCGCGACCGCCTCGAAGACCTGCGGAAGGTAGGCGGTGCCGCCGACGTTGATGAGATCGTTCGCCCGTCCTTCGTGAACGAGCTGTCCGTCGGGACGGATGCGCCCCATATCGCCGGTGCCGAGCCATCCGTCCGGGTCGAAGGGCCCCTCGGCGTTGAGGTAGGGCCCGATCCGGACCGTGCGCGGCGCACGAACGAAGATGCGCCCGCTTTCGCCCACGCTGAGCGTTTCGCCCTGCGGTCCCCGGATCTCTACCTCGTAGCCTTTCATGGGTGAGCCGACGAGCCCCGGCTCGTAGTCCGACCCTCGCGGAGGCGCGACCGAGATGGTGCCGACCTCGGAACAGCCGTACATCACCGTGACCGGGCAGTTCAGCGCGCGCTCGACGCGTTCCAGGAGGCTTGGCGAGACTGAGGAGCCAGCGGTCTCGATCCTGGCGAACGGGACGGCAATGGACGGATCGGCCTCGACCGCGGCGGCGAGATCAGCCAGCGCCGGGGGCGCGGCGGTCAGATCGGTCACGCCGTGTTCCTGCGCGGCACGCAGGGTTGCCGCGTTGCTTCCCTGCGGCAGGACGACCCCGAACCCTTCGGCCATCGCACGCATCGCGTAGCGGAAACCGGCGAGATTGGTCAGCGGAATGGTTGCGAGCATCGGCCCCGTCGGCGCTCCGGCTGCGGCGTTCATCGCCACGTTCCGGGCGGCGAAGACGCCCGGCCCGTACATCATGTATTTCTGCAGGCCGGTCGAGCCGGACGAGGTCAGGACGATGCCGGGGTCGGCGGCTATGGGCGGCGCCTCGCCGCGGGGTTCGAACCAGTCCTGGGCGAAGACATGTCCGGTCGCGGGGTCCGGCGACTGGTCGGGCAGGATCACCGCCCTGTCGCAGCGGACACCGGCGCGCGCCATTTTCTCCGGCGTACAGCCGATCGCCGGGACGGTGCCGATGCGAAGCATCGCCACCCACAGGCAGAACTGCACCGCGGGATTGTCGACCCGGACGCTCGCCACATCACCGGGGCGGAACCCCTCGGCCATCAGGCGGTGCGAGAAAGCGGCGACGGCGCGTTCGAAACGCTCGAAACTGATCGCCTGGCCGTCCGGGCTGAGCAGCGCGAGCGAACCGGGCCGCTCGGCGGCCCGGTCGCGAATGCGCTCTGGAAGTCCCGGCGCCATCTTTTCCCGAGTTTGCCGGCCCCGGTTCAGAAGGTGAAGATCGCGGCGGCACGCACCGTGTTGGTTTCCCACTCGGCGTGATACTTGACGCCTTCCTTCTCGAACGTGTCGTGGATGTATTCCAGACGGCCCGAGATCTTCGGCGTGAACTGGTACTGGACGCCGAGACCGAGGGTCATGCCAGACTCGGTGTCCTCGCCCCCATATGCCGTCAGGAAGTCGGCATAGTCCGACGTCTGCCTGACGACGCCGATCGCGCCGAACGCTTCGAACGCGCCGAAATCGTAGCCGAGCAGGCCGCGAACGCGCATTGCCCTGCTGGGGTTGGGGAAATCGAGATCGGAATTGACCGTCTTGCTGTAGTCGAACTCGCCCGCCCACCAGATCGTATCGGACAGGTTGCCGCGTACGCCAAAGAGAAGCGCGACGGCGTCGTTGTCCTCGACGTAGCCGGGATCACCCTGGGTGATCTCGAACCGCAGGCTCTCGAAACCGGCACCAATGTAAAATTCCTGCGCCCGTGCCTGACCCGCATGAAACGCGGCCACAAGGGCAAGGGCGGAGGTACCAAGAAAATGGGACTTCATTAGGTAGTCTCCCGTAACTCCGTAGTTTGCCCCCTAAAGAAATCTTTCCCAAGGGAAAGCGGTAATGCAAACCTGTCCTGGCTATTGCCGTCATCTGCGGAACTTATGCACGCAAATGATGCGGCAGGAACACAAAAGGCCGCCCGGAGGCGGCCTTTCGCGAGGCGGTTTGAACCGCCTTACTTGATGATTTTGGAGACGACGCCGGAGCCGACGGTACGGCCGCCTTCGCGGATGGCGAAGCG
>JBNLCA010000500.1:0-4443 GCA_050303575.1 Paracoccaceae bacterium | reverse complement strand
ATATAGATCCCGCGCACGTACTCGCGCCAGCCCAGGATCTGACGGACGAACCCTTCGGCGGCATTGATCGGCACTTCGCCCGCCTTCCAGGCCCGTTCGGCGGCCTGGCAGACCTCGAGCGGGTCGAGGAGGCCCGCGTTGAGATAGGGCGAGATTACGGCGTGGTAGAGTGTCGGGCTGCTCTCCAGCATCGCGTCCTGGTAGTCGCCGAAGGACGGGAGCGCGTGCCTGACGAACCGGGTCAGCGCCCGGCGCGCGCCTTCGCGGTCGGTCGCGAAGGTGAACGGGCGGAGGCGGCCGAAATTGTCGCCGAACCGGTTTTCGACGAGGTCCAGCACCTCCTCGACCTTATCGTCCGGCGTGAACTCCATCGGGCCGCCGTAATCGACCGATCTGGCAGGCTTCCGGTTCTCCTTGTCGAAGTTCCACTTGCCACCGGCCGGCGCGTCGCCCTCCATCAGAAGACCGGTCTTTCGCCGCATCTCGCGGTAGAAGAACTCCATCCTCAGTTGCTTGCGGCCCTTGGCCCAGGCAGCGAACTCTGCCTCCGAGCAGATGAACCTGTCGTCCTCGATCTGGCGCACCGTCAGGGGCGTGTCCTCGAGCGCCCTGATCAGACGCCATTCGCCGGGTCGCGTCGCGACGACCTCGGAGGCGCCGAATTCTTCGGCCCGGCGCAGGAGCTCGCCGACGATAGTTCCTGTGTTCCCCGGATCATCGAGCCGCGTGTAGGCGAGGCGCCAGCCGGCCGACCGCAGTTCGTCCGCAAACTTGCGCATGGCGGCGAGAACAAAGGCGATCTTCTTGGGGTGATGCGGAACATAGGTCGCCTCGCCCGTCACCTCGGCCATGACCACGACATCCTCGTCCCGGTCGGCCGCCTGAAGCGCCGCGATCCCGGGCGAGAGCTGGTCTCCGAGAACCAGGATCAGGCGCGTCACCAGGCCACCCGCTTGCCGGCCCAGTCGAAGAAATGGCCCGTGTCCGCCTCGGTCAAACCGTCGATCACGGTCAGGAGGTTGCGAGCCGCGTCGTCAGGGGACACGGCAGGTTGTCGGCCGCGATGAGCCTGCGTCAGACGCGTATCGACGGTGCCGGGATGAAGCGCAGTGACGATGGCCTTGGGATGGGTCCGTGCGACCTCGATCGCGGCGGTGTGCAGGATCTGGTTCAGCGCCGCCTTGGCCGCGCGGTAGGAATACCAGCCGCCCAGCGCGTTGTCCCCGATCGATCCGACCCGCGCCGAAAGCGCCGCGAAGACCGACCGCCGGTCTCGCGGCATGAGGCGCAGCGCATGCTTAATTACCAGCGCCGGGCCGGTTGCGTTGAGCGCGAACTGCGCGGCAAAGGCTGCCGGATCGAGCTGTTTCAGCGCCTTCTCGGGGCCGTGCTCCCCGATCTGCAGCGCCCCGGTCGCAACAAGGATCAGCTCGAACGAGCCGTCGAGCGCTCCGAGGCTCTGCGCAACGCTTTCCTCGTCGGTCACGTCCAGCCCGTCGCCCGAACGTGACAGACCGATGACCCGCATACCCCTGCGCTGAAGCGCAACGGCAACGGCCGCGCCGATGCCTCCCGAAGCTCCGATGACCAGTGCCCCTTCCATGCCCGGAAGCTAGGCGGCTGCGACGCGAGGTCAATTTTCACTTCCCTTTTGGGGCGCGCTTCGTATAGTCCGCCCCCATGACACGGACCGCTGATATCCATTCGGCCCCGGGCGCCACTCGCGCCCCGCTTCTCCGTGGCCTCCTGCTTCTCCTTAGCCGCCTCTGAGCGTGCCCTTTGGGCGCGACCGCTCGGAGGTAGCCAGCGCCCGGGAAAAGCCAAGGAACTCAAGGGAACAAGACCATGACCACGACCGAACAGGACCGCGTCCTGATTTTCGACACCACGTTGCGCGACGGAGAACAATCACCCGGCGCGACCATGACGCATGAGGAAAAGCTGGAGATCGCCGGCCTCCTCGACGAGATGGGCGTCGACATCATCGAGGCGGGCTTTCCGATCGCATCCGAGGGCGATTTCGCGGCAGTGTCCGAGATCGCCAAACGTGCCGCGAACGCCACGATCTGCGGCCTCGCCCGGGCGAACTTCAAGGACATCGACCGCTGCTGGGAGGCTGTGAAACACGCCCGCCGGCCGCGTATTCACACATTCATCGGCACCTCGCCCTTGCACCGCGCCATCCCGAACCTCGATCAGGACCAGATGGCCGAGCGGATCCACGAGACCGTCACCCACGCCCGCAACCTCTGCGACAACGTGCAATGGTCGCCGATGGATGCAACGCGGACCGAGCACGATTACCTCTGCCGCACCGTCGAGATCGCCATCAAGGCCGGCGCCACGACGATCAACATCCCCGACACGGTCGGCTACACCGCACCGCGCGAGAGCGCCGACCTGATCCGGATGCTGATCGAGAAGGTGCCGGGCGCCGATGAGGTGATCTTCGCCACCCACTGTCACAACGACCTCGGCATGGCGACGGCCAATAGCCTGGCCGCCGTCGAGGCGGGCGCGCGGCAGATCGAATGCACGATCAACGGGCTGGGCGAACGTGCGGGCAACACGGCCTTGGAAGAAGTCGTCATGGCGCTGAAGGTCCGGAACGACATCATGCCCTACCGGACGGGCGTCGACACGACGAAGATCATCAACATCTCGCGCCGTGTCTCGACCGTTTCGGGATTTCCGGTCCAGTTCAACAAGGCCATTGTGGGCAAGAACGCCTTCGCGCACGAGTCCGGCATCCACCAGGACGGGATGCTGAAGAACGCCGAGACGTTCGAGATCATGCGGCCGTCGGACGTGGGCCTGAAGGAAACCAACCTCGTCATGGGTAAGCATTCGGGCCGGGCAGCCCTGCGCTCGAAGATGAGGGAACTGGGCTACGACCTCGCTGACAACCAGCTCAACGACGTGTTCGTTCGGTTCAAGGCGCTCGCCGACCGCAAAAAGGAGGTCTATGACGACGACCTCGTCGCCTTGATGAAGGACACGGTTGCGAACACCGAGGCCGACCATCTGCATCTGAAGTTCCTGCGCGTGGTCTGCGGCACCGAGGGGCCGCAGACGGCCGAGATGGTGCTGTCGGTCGACGGGGTGGATCACAAGGTCGAGACCACCGGCGACGGCCCGGTCGATGCTGCCTTCCGGGCGGTGAAGCAGGTCTTCCCGCACGGCGCGCGGCTCCAGCTCTACCAGGTGCATGCGGTGACCGAGGGGACCGACGCCCAGGCCACTGTCAGTGTCCGGCTCGAGGAAGACGGCCGCATCGCGACCGGCCAGTCAGCCGACACCGACACCGTCGTCGCCTCGACCAAGGCCTACGTCAACGCACTCAACCGCCTGATCGTGCGGCGCCAGAAATCCGACCCCGACGCCGACGTAAAAACTGTGACCTACAAGGACGCCGGCTGAAATCCGGGGCCTGCGCGCACGGCCGCGCGGGCCCCGTCATTCTATGGCGGCACTGACGTCCACGAAGAGCAACTCGCGCCCCGAAGCGTCCCAGCCGGTGGTGATGGACATTGTGTACGGCATGGCCGCGAGGAAGCGGGCGATCCCGAACGAGGTCGGGAATTTCGGCCCAAGGTCGGCTACTTTCCATCGCGCGCTGACACGAAGCGTCCCATCTTGCGCGACCCGCTGGGCCTCGGCGCTCTCCGTTTCGATCATGGTAAAGCCCTGCGCTTCCAGGAAGAACCGCGATTCCGCCGCGCCTCCCCACAGGGCCAATAGCCGATAGAGACAAACTTCAGCGTCGGCGTGAACTTTCATGCGATCCCAGTCAAGTCGCACGAGGTCCTCATGCCGTGCCGGATCCGAGCCGCCCTCAAGGCAGGATTGCGCATCCGGGAAACGTTGCACGGCAAGCAAGACAGACGGCGTCATCTGGCGCGGGTACTGGGTTGCATAGGGAGGGTTGCCGAGGTCTGGCGGAAAGGCGGACACCATGCCGATGCGCGCGAGGGACCACACGGGCAGCGCTGCTACATAGACAAGGGCACCCGCCGCCGGTGCAAGAAGGGCCAGGCGGAGCTTCGATTTTCGCAAGACGCGCCGGATCGGCATTTGGCCGTCTCTGTGCTCGGCCACCAGCCAGTAGAGCGCACCCAAGACAAGGGCAAGCGGGTAGAAAAGGTAGGCGAAATATATCCCGGCGAGGATCGCCCCGCTTACGGGGACGGTCCAGAGAATCGGATACGCGATGAAGAGCCGGCCGGGTTGGTCCGAATGTTTTCGCTTAATTGTGCCAAGAAGCGCAACGAAACCGCCGAGCACCGAGAGCCCCGGGAGCAAGATGAACATCGGCGGCAAGAGGATTAACCCCAAGACGTAGACCGGCCCCGTCATCCGGTGAAGAAGATTTTTCCCAAGGATGTCCTGTTCGGGCGCGATCGTGTCAGCGGCGGCCACGGAGATCGCCAGGCAAATGAAAAC
>JBNLCA010000499.1:0-5535 GCA_050303575.1 Paracoccaceae bacterium | reverse complement strand
ACACCCAGACTCGCAGAACTTTCTGCAGTTGCAACATCCTGCGGTGCACCAATGCCCGCTCCGGCGGCAAACTGCCCGATTTCCGGCCGCGCGTGGCGCAATTACCGCCGACACACGCATAACGTGTGTCTCTCCTGTGGCATCCGTCCTAATGGCTTGCGATCATTGGCATAGCTTCAGGAGGCAGGTCGCCAGAATGGCTCCGAGAATTTCCGTGATCATGGCCAACCGGGACCGGGGGGCCTATCTCGCCGAGGCCGTCCGGTCGGTTCAGGCGCAGACGATCGCCGACTGGGAACTGGTCCTGGCCGACGACGGCTCGATCGACGACAGCCTTGCGATCGCGCGGGATCTGGCGGCCGAGGACCCGCGCCTGCGCCTTCTGCCGGTCGGCGACGGCCGAGGCCCGGGCGTGGCGCGCAACCGGGCGATCGAGGCGGCGAGGGGCGAATGGCTTGCCATCGTCGATTCCGACGACGTGATCGAACCCGGCCGGTTCGCGCGGCTTCTCGCCCTTGCCGATGAACAGGACGCCGAAGCGGTGGCCGACGATCTTCTCTATTTCGGCGATCCGGCGAGCGAGGGGCGCTGCCTTCTGGCTGGCTATCGCGGCAGCGGCTGCTGGCGCCTCGGGCCCGAGGAATTCCTCCAGGCCCACATCCTGAAGAACCGACTGCCGCAGCTGGGCTATCTCAAGCCGATGATCCGGCGTGAGGCACTGGGCCCCTTGCGCTACGACGAGACTCTGAGGATCGGCGAGGATTCCGACATCCTCCTGCGCTTTCTGATGACCGGCCGGCGCATGGTGGTGACGCCCGAGGCGCTCTACCGCTACCGCCGTCATCCCGGCTCGATCTCGCACCGCTGGCAGGCCGAGGATCTGCGCGCGCTGGTCACCGTACAGCGGCGGCAGCTGGCGATGGCGGATGGACGGCTGTGGCAGCTGATGGCCGAACGGTTGCGCGGCATGGAACGCGGCCTTGCGGTCGAGGAGGTGGTCGGCCAGCTCAAGGCCGGGCGGCTGGGTGCAGCCCTGATGCGACTTCTGGTGCGGCCAGGGCTGGTCCGTCCGCTTGCCGGGATCGCCGGTGCGTCCCTGCGCAGGCGCGCGCTGGCGGGGGCGGGGCGATGAGTCTGGTCCAGGTCAGGACGCCGACCTACCGCCGACCCGAGGCCCTGGCGCGGGCCTTGCGCTCGCTGCAGGGCCAGACCTGGCAGGACTGGGTCTGCGACGTCTACGACGACGACCCCGAAGGTTCGGCCCGCGCGGTGGTCGAGGCGCTGGGCGACGGGCGCATTCATTACCACCGCAACGCGCCCCAGCGCTATGCGTCGCGCAACATCGACGCGTGTTTCGCCCGCGACAATCCGAGGGGCGCCGCGTTCTTCTGCGTGGTCGAGGACGACAACTTCCTGCTGCCAGATTTCATGGAAGCCAACATTGCACTGATCCGCGAGAAGGGCGTCGGGATCGTGCTCAGGAACCAGCTATTCGAGTGGCGGTCGGGAACCGCCGAGGCAAAGGTCGGGCCCGAGGCTGTCCTGGACGGGAAGTTTCTCGAGGGACGCTACACGCCCGCGCTCTTCCGGCTGGCGATGGTGGCCGATATCGGCGTCTCGAACGGCGGGCTGTTCTGGTCGCGCGGCATCCAGAGCGATCTCGAGATCGGCTTTGGCTGCACGGCGACGATGCAGGAGTACATGCGCACCTATGCGCTGGAAGACGACATCTGGGTGGCAATGGAGCCCATGGCCGTCTGGGCCGAGAACGGCGAGGGGACGCTGCGCGACATGGGCGACCGGGCGCGCTATCTGCGCCGCGAGCTTGACCTCAAGCGGTCCTTGCAGGTTCTGCGGCGCCGGGCCTGGGCCCGGGCAGGCGCGGCCGACCGGGCCGCCTACGTCAGGGGCGAGGCCTTTGCCTACCCCGCCGGGATGCGGATCGAAGGGCTGGCGCGATCGTTCATCCGGGCGCCGTCGGTCCGCACGCTGGGCCTGCGCAAAGCCGCGCGGATCGCAGCGCGGGCGGTGGCGATTCGCGCGCTCGGCCGCACAGGCGGCGAGCTCGAACGGTTCATCGCGTCGCGCGGCGGCTGACGTCAGCCGCCTCGTCGCGGCGGGGGAAGGGGATCGGCGGGTTCTCGTCGCGGCGCGGCGTCTCGCTCTCGGGCCGCGTGCCGCCCGACCGCGCCATCAGCGCGATTGTCACAAGGTACAGAAGTTGCGCGACAATCGCCGTGCCGGCGACGCGCAGGACGGTGACCCACAGTCCGGCACCGGACGCGACCGACCACGCCCCGACGGCGACCATTGCCAGGATCATCCCGGCGATGAAAACGGCTATCTTCATGCGCGACCTATCCCGAACGTGTCGGCAGGACGGGGCGCCCCCTCCCTTGCCCCGGCCAATCCGGGACAAATCCGTCATACACGTTTCACAATGGCCGCGCGAACGAAAATTGCCCGAGCGTCCGGCGTGTGGCCGAAGCGGCCGTAAGGGGATCAGCCGGTCGTGTAGTACCGCGCGTAGGCGCCGCGGTAGCGTTCTGCCCCAGCGGCCGGGCCGTAGCGGTCGAGCGCGGCGATGTCGACGCGGTTCAGGACCGAGCCCACGACCTTGTCCGCCAATGCAGGATCGTCGGCCAGAAGCTGGCGCAGGAGGCCCTTGGGCGTCTTGCCCCATTCGGCCACCAGCACCATTCGGTCGAGGTGGCGCAGCATGGCACGGGCATCGACCACCGGCCCGAGCGGCGGTAGGTCGACGATGACGTAATCGTAGCGCTCGCGCGCCTCCTCGATCAGCTCGCCCATCGCCGTCGAGGCGAGAAGGTCGGACGTGTGCTGCACGCGCGCCGTCTCGACCGAGGGCAGGATATGAAGGCGCTTGTCGCCGAACTCGCGCCGGGCCTGGGTCCAGGGGGCGCGACCGATCAGCGCCTCGATCAGGCCCGGCCCCTCGGAGATCCGGGCAAGCCGGGTCAGGCCCGGATGGCGCAGGTCGCCGTCGATCAGAAGGACGGTCCGCCCGGACGCCGCGATCAGCGCCGCGAGGTTGACCGAAAGCGTCGTCTTGCCCTCGCCCGGCAGGGAGGAGGCGATGCCGATGACCGGGCGCTTGCCGGTCGCAAGGCTGGAATCCACCGCCATGCGGATCGAGCGAAGCGTCTCGGAATAGAGCGACTTGGGGTGCCGCGCCGAATGCATCTCGGCCTCGTTCCCAGGTTTGAGAAGGCGGTCCACAAGGGTCGGCTGGCCGAAGCGGCTGAGGTCGGGCAGGTAGCCGAGGAACGGCAGGTTGGTATCGGCGGCAATATCGGCGCCGGTGCGGAAGAACCGGTCGCGGATCTCGCGCACCGTACCGATCCCCGCGCCCGCGATCAGGCCAAGGACGAGCGCAAGAGCGAGAGTCCTCGTGGTGGACGGCCCGGAGGCTGCACGCGGCGCGTCGGCCGCCGAGAGAAGCCGGATGTTCGAGACCGGGAAGGACTTCTGCTGGTCGATCGCCTCGAACCGGGTGAGGAAATTCTGGTAGAGCGCCGCCACTGCCTGCGCCCGCTGCTCGAGCGCGCGCAGCTGCACCCGCTGGGCCGAAGCGCTATCGTTCGCGGCGGTCGCCTCTGCGACGGACCGGCGCAGGGCGTCTTCACGCGCCCGGGCGGCCCGTTCCTCGCCCGAGTACTGCTCGGCCAGCCGGGTGATCTCGCCGAAGGCGGCGCGCGCCTGCTCGGCGAGGCCGGCGCGGGCCCTCTCGGCCTCGGGATCACCTTCGCCCTTCTCGGCCTCGATCTGTGCGAGCCGCGCCGCGAGTGCCGCGATCCGCTCCTGCTGGCCGGCGAGGCGGCTCTCGGGCGCGGCGTCAAGCGCCAGGACGCGCCGGTGAAGATCGTCGCCCGGCCCGGTCTCGATCACCGCGCGATACTCTTCGGCCAAAGCCGCGGCGCGCGCGGTGTCGGCGACGGCGGCGGAGAGTTCGGCGTTGAGCTGCGTCAGCTGCTGCTCGGTCATCAGCGTCCCGCCGGTCGCGGCAAGCCCGTTCTCGGCGCGGAAGGTCTCGACCGCCTCGGCCGCCGCCCGTGAGTTGGCCTCGAGCTCGGCCAGCCGCGATTGCAACCACACCGTCGTCCGCTCGGTCGCGTCGAACGAGGCGTTCAGCTGGTCGGCCATGTAGGCCTCGGCATAGGCGTTGGCGATGTCGGCCGACAGTTGCGGGTCGGCCGTCGTGTAGGAGATGAGGAGCGCCGTCGAGCGCCCGATCCGGACCACCCGGACGTCGCGCTGCAAGAGACCCGCCGCGGCGTTCAGCGCGGCGGCATCGGCGTCGCCCGCCGAAGGTGCCGGGGCCGGCGGCGACGCGGGAAGCACCGCGCGAACGAGGGACTTCGCGCCGCTCACAAGCCGCGAGGCAAGCGACATCGGCGGGTTCAGGAAAGCCTCGTTCCGTCCGAGGTCCAGCGATTGCGCCACCGCCAGCGCCACGGTCTTCGAGCGCACCACCTCGATCTCGGTCAGCAGCGCGCTGTCGTCCTGGAGCGTGTCCTCGATCGCCGAGATTTCGGCGACGATCCGGTTGGCGTTCTGATCGGCCAGCACCGTCACGTAGGCGGTGTAGTCCTTCGGCGTTGTCGCCAGCCACGCAAGACCCAGCAGCACCGCCGCAAGCATCGACAGGATCACCGGCGCGCGCTGGCGCCGGGCGGCCGAGACAAGACCCTGAAGGTCGATCACCTTGCCCTCGCCGTGGGCGGGCTCGGGGTCGCGCAGGCGCAGTCCGATCTGGTTCATGCCGGCCGTCCCGGGGCGTCGCCCCCATAGAGTCTGATCGGCCGGGCACCCAGCGCGCCGGCCATTGCGCCGAGATGCAGGGCGCCGCGCATCAGCGCGAGGTTCCGGCGGCGGTCCGAGCCGATGCCGGCCAGTACCGCCATGCCGCAGAACCCGGCCTTCGCGCATGCCGCGGCGGCGGTGGCCACGTGGCCCCGTTCCTGCGCGGCGAGCCGCCCGTGGGTCTGGCCCATCCGGTAGCGGCGCCTGAGAAGCCAGCCCAGCGTCGCGCGCGCCGCGGGCACATCCTCGACCACCACGGCGTCCTCGGCATAGGCGATCCGCCCGCCCGAGCGGGTGAGCGCGGTGAAGAACGCTGTGTCCTCGCCGCCCGACCGGCCGAGGCCGGGGTCGAACGTCAGACCCTCGAGCCGCGGCGAACGGCGGTCGATCAGCACGTTGCAGGTATAGCCGGTCCGGATCTCTCCGCGGACCATTACCGGCCGGGTCGCGTGCGGTTCGGCCTCGCGCATCCAGTCGGGCGCATCGGGGCTGTAGATCGCGCGCACCGGACCGAGGACAGCGTCGGCGCCGGTCTCGTCAAGGCGCACCAGAAGCTCGTCCAGCCAGCCCGGTCCGACCCGCTCGTCGTCGTCGAGGAAGGCGAGGAAGTCGGCATCCGACGCGTCGAGCGCGGCGTTGCGCGCGATCGAGATGTTGCGGCCGGGCGCGTGCCGGTAGACGACCGGAACCGGCGCGAGGCGCGAGAACTGG
>JBNLCA010000498.1:0-2953 GCA_050303575.1 Paracoccaceae bacterium | reverse complement strand
GATCGGGCGCGCCGCGCATGTCGTCCGGCCCCCAGGTGCGCGAGGTGACGAAGGCGACGACGCTGACGCCGGGTGCGGCGTATTCCACGGCAGGCCCAAATCCCGCCGCGTGGGCGGCTCGGGCCGACATGACCTCGCGCGCGCGGTCAACATGGTGGAACGGGAAGTCGGCGCCGAAGCGGACGACATGGGTGCCGGCCATGTCGGTCACCTTCCAGCTTTCGTTCGACAGCCCGCCCTCCAAGGGTTCGGCACTGATCTCGCCCTTCCAGCAGGGCAGCGCGCGGATGCGGTCAGGTATCATGCCCGCCCTCCAGTCCCAGCCGCTCGCGCTGGCTCCGCGCGGCGGCGGCCAGCAAACGGTCCGAGATGATGGCGATGAAGGCGATGGCGAGGCCGGCAACGAGGCCGTTGCCCGGGTTCGCCTTGGTCAGCGCGACATAGACGTCCTGGCCGAGGTCGCGCGTCCCGACGAGAGCGGTGATGACCAGCATCGACAGTGCGAACATGATCGTCTGGTTGAGGCCGAGCAGGATCTCGGGAAGCGCCAGCCGCAGCCTGATCCGGGTCAGGACCTGCCACGGCGTGCAGCCCATCGCGCGGCCGGCCTCGATCAGACGCGGATCGACGCCGCGCAGACCGAGGACGGTGTAGCGGATCGAGGCGACGACCGCGTAGGCGACGATGGCGATCATCGCAGTGAAATCGCCGACACGGAACAGCATGACGACCGGCATCAGGTAAACGAAGCTCGGCAGTGTCTGCAGCGTGTCGATGACCACCCGCGTCACCGTCCAGAGCCGGTCGCGCCCGGCGACCGCGATCCCGACTGGCACGCCGATCGCCATCGCGATCAGCGTCGATACACCGCAGAGGTAGAGTGTGATCATCGCCTTTTCCCACTGGCCGGTAGCAGCGATCAGGAACGAGAGGCCAGATGTCAGGAGCGCCAGCCTCCAGCCGCCGAGCCTCCAGCCCGCCAGTCCCAGCAGCGCGACGACGCCAAGCCACGGCAGGCTCAGCATGAAGCGCTTCACCGGGACGAGCAGCCAGATCAGGACGAAGTTCTTGATCGCCTCGAGACGGTCGAAGAAGGTGACGTTGATCCACTCGACCGTGCGTGCCCAGAAGGCCGAGGTGCTGAGTTCGGCGCCTTCGGGGTAGGACTGCACGGCGGGCAACAGCAGGCCCAGCGCGAAGGTCGCGGCCAGCAGAACGATGGCGGCGGTCAGGAAGGGATGCCGCCCGATCATGTTGCCCGAACGCGGCCGCCCGACGCCGCGATGGGCGACGGCCTGGCTCAACCGGTCGAGCGCGATGGCAAGCGCGACGATGGCGAAGCCGGCTTCCAGTCCAGCGCCGAAGTCGAGCCGGCGGAGCGCGTTCAGGACATCGAACCCCAGCCCCCCGGCGCCGATCATCGAGGCGATGATGACCATGTTGAGCGAGAGCATGATGACCTGGTTCACGCCCACCATCAAAGGCTCGCGCGCCGAGGGGACCATGACGCGCCAGAGCGTTTGGATCTTGGTGCAGCCAACCATTCGGGCAAGGTCCCGCGTCTCGGACGGGACGCGTTGCAGGGCAAGCGTTGTGATCCGCGTCATCGGCGGCGTGGCGTAGATCAGCGTCGCGATGATCGCCGACGTCGGACCGAATCCGAAGAGGATCAGGATCGGTACGAGGTAGGCGAAGACCGGCATTGTCTGCATCAGATCAAGAAGCGGCCTCAGCGCGCGCTCAAACCACGGATGCCGCCAGGCGAGGATGCCGAGAAGGCCGCCCGCGACGACGCCCAGCGGCACCGCGATCAGGATCGAGGCAAGCGTCACCATCGCGCTCGACCACTGGCCGAAGACGGCGATGAAGGCGAAGCAGGCGGCCATCAGGAGCGCGAGGCCCGCCCCGCGCGCCCAGTAGCCGGCGACGGTTGCCGCGCCCAGGATGCCGAGCCAGGCCAGGGGCGGCAGGATGCGGATCGTCTGCCCGGCCTCCTGCCGCTGGACGCCCTCGGCGATCAGCCCGAGGAAGACCCGGTAGGGCGCGTCGACGGCGGCGGCGATACCGCGGGTGACGTCCGAGAAGGCGACGGGGCCGAGGGCCGCGTCCTTCACGAGCCAGGTGATGAACCCGCCGATCCAGCGCGCGGCCGGAATCTCGTACGCCTTGGGATAGTCGAATGCGGCCGGGGCCGAGCCCTTGCCGACCCACCAAAGCGCGGCCGCCAGCACCAGCGCGACGGGCCAGACGTAGCGGCCGGCAAGCCCGCTCATGCGTCGCCCCCCAGGAGCAGCCGGATCACGTCGTCCCGCGCGACGGTCCCGACCGGCCGGCCGTCCTCGGTCACGCCGATCTGTGCCGCACCCGACAGGAACGACGGACCGGCCTCGGCGACGGTCGCCTGCGCGGCAAGCATCGCCAACCCCTCGGGCACCGGACCGGGCATCGTCAGGCTGGCCAGGCGCACGACCTTGGCCTTTGGCACCGCGCGGGTGAACTCGCGCACATACTCGGTCGCCGGACGCAGGACCAGCTCCTCCGGCGTGCCCGACTGTTCGATCATGCCGTCCTTCATGATGGCAATCCGGTCGGCCAGCCTGATCGCCTCGTCGAAGTCATGCGTGATGAAGACGATGGTCTTCCGCAGACGGGCCTGAAGGCGGATGAACTCGTCCTGGAGCTCACGCCGGATCAGCGGGTCGAGTGCCGAGAAGGGTTCGTCGAGGAACCAGAGCTCCGGCTCGACGGCAAGCGAACGGGCGATGCCGACGCGCTGCTGCTGGCCGCCCGAGAGCTGGCGCGGGTAGGCGTCCTCTCGCCCCGCAAGCCCCACCAGCGCGATCATCTCGCGGGCACGTGTTTCGCGCCTGGTGCGGTCGGCGCCCTGCACCGCCAGCGGGAAGGCGACGTTGTCTAGGACGCTCAGGTGCGGCAACAGCGCGAAATGCTGGAA